>JALHRW010000013.1 GCA_022841245.1 Planctomycetota bacterium | reverse complement strand
CCGCCGGCGAGGGGGTCTGGCCCGGCCTGATCCGCGCCGCCGAGGCGCCGGCCATCGCCGCCGCCATCGCCGCACACGCCCCCGGCAGCCCGCGCCTGGAGCGCGAGGTCGCCGAACTGTGGCTGCGTCCGGAGCTGCCGGCCGAAGGCTCGCTCGATGGGATGGAGGACCTGCGCCTCGGCGCCTACGCCCGCACCGGCCGGCGGCGCGGCTACGAAATCCTGGTGCTGACCCTGCTGCACGCCACCACCGGCGAGCGACGCTACGCCGAAGCTGCGGTCGCCGCCGCCCTGCGCCGCGTCTCCACCTTCCCCGTCGACGGCGGGCCTGCGCTCAACGACTGGCACCCTGGCGCCGATGAGGACTTCGACCGCGACATCGAGTTTTGCTTGGAATACTGGCTTCCAGTGTGGTCGCTGCTCGATCCGCTGCTTCAGCCGGAGCAGCGGCTGAAGCTGCTCAAGGCCATCCTGCCGGCGGCGCGCAGCCTGCTGTTCGCCAACCGGGAAGACATCGCCTTCAACCTGACGCTGCATCCGACCATGGCGGCGCTGATGGTCGCCGCCGCCTTCCCCGCCATGCGCGATGCGCCGGCCTGGCTCGACGAGATCGCCGCCCGCCTGACCACCACCTACGCCAGCCTGCCATTCTCCACCCCCGACGGCTACACCCGCGAGGGCACCGGCTATCACAGCGTCAACTCGCGCATGCTGATGTGGGCCCATCTGCTCTTCCGCCGCGTCCTCGGGCGCGAGCTGCCGGTGCTGGCCCTGGCTGCCGAGCGCGCCATCGCCATGCAGGTGCCCTTCACCTGTCCGGACGGCAGCGGCTGGATGCTGGGCGACGGCGTGCGTTTCTTCCTGCACGAGCCGTGGGTCGAGGGCCACAACCAGCTGCATCTCGGCGCTGCCGTCTTCGCCCGGCCGGAGTGGAAGGCGCTGGCTGGTTCGACCGCCACCATCGAGCCCGATCTGGTCAGCCTCTGGGTGATGGGCGCGAAGGGCCTGGCCGGCTGGGCAGCGATGCCGCCGGTCGATGTCGCCAACCGCGCCTTCGCCGATGCCGATGCCCCGGCCTCGGTCTTCCATGTGCTGCGCGCAGGCCGCGGCATCGACGCCCATGCTGGCATGCTGTGGTTCGGTTCGGAGATGAATCACGCCCACCACGACAAGGGCCAGGTGCTGCTCTACGGCCTCGGCCGCCATCTGCTGTCCGATCACGGGCATCCCGGCTACGGCCACGGCGACATGGTGCCGGGCTTCAGCGCCCGCGTGCACGGCGTCGCTGCGATCATCCGCCGCACCCCGATGGGTCCGCGCACCGACTTCACCGATCACGTGCGCCACCTGGCGCGGGTGCGCATGCCCCAGGCCTCCCTGGCCATGGGCGAGCACCACTACTACGAGAACCACATCATCCAGCGCGCTCTCGTCCTGGTGAAGCCCTGGGGCGAAGCCGACCCGGCGCGCGATGCCTTCTGGCTGATCTGGGACCGGGTGGCATGGAAGCGCGGCTGGCCGGGCTCGGCGCCGGAGATCCGCGAGATCGTCGAGACCGGCTTCCCCTTCCATGCCCCGGGTTGCGACGCGGTGGTGTGCGACGGCGGGCGCAGCATCGTCAGCCGCTACGACGGCCCCGGCGGCGCGCCGTACGCGACAGGGGGCCTGACCCGCGAGCAGCTGCGCGCCGCGTTCCGCTACCACGATTCCGACGCCAACCTGCAGGTCACCCGCCTCGCCACTCCTGGCAGCGATGCCGTCTGGGACGCGGTGGTGACTGCCGGCCAGACCAACACCACTGGCGGCCCGATGGTTCCACGTCCGTTCGGCCTGTTCCGCTGGCGCGGCCGCCTGGCGCACCACGCCGGCTACGTGCTGGTGCCCTTCCGCGGCGTGCGCGACGACGTCGCTGCGACGGTATCCGGCGATGCCGGCGACGACGGCCTGAATGCCCGCGTCGTGATGCCCGGCGGTGCGGTGCAGGTGGCTGTGCGCGGCCTGCGCACGCTGGCGCCGACCGTGACGGTGGCGCACTCCTGATCCATCTCTCCTCAAGGATTCCACCATGGCCCGTCGACGCATCGCCTACATCGGCAGCAGCTTCAAGTTCGTCCACCAGAGCATCCGCGACTTCATCCTCACCGGCAGGATGGACGACACCGACGTCGTGCTCTACGACATCGATCCAGCCCCGCTCAAGCTCGAGCATGACGTCATCGCCCGCATGATCAGGCAGGGCCGGAGCGGTATCACGGTACGCATGGCCGGCAGTCGCGCCGAGGCGCTCGCCGGCGCCGATTATGTCGTCGTCTCGGTCCTGGTCGGCGGCATGGACGTGGCCGAGCAGGAGGACCTGATCTGCCAGCAATATGGCATCAGGCACACCGTCGGCGATACGGTCGGGCCGATGTGCACAGCGCGCTGCCTGCGCATGGTCCCGCTGCTCATCGACATCGCCAAGGACATGGAGCGCCTCTGCCCGCGCGCCCCGATGCTCAACGTCACCAATCCGATGGCGGTGCTGACCAGCGCGGTCAACCGCAACACCTCGATCACGTGCATCGGCATCTGCCACGGCACGCACTTCCGCCAGTCCACCATCGCCGAGGCCTACGGGGTTCCGCGCACCGAGGTGTCGGTCAACGTCGTGGGCGTCAACCACCTCGGCTTCATCGATCAGGTGCGGATCAAGGGTGAGCAGAAGGATCCGCAGGAGGTGGCCCAGGCCATCACCGAGCTGGCCAAGCGCGGCCATGCCGATGTCGCCGGCTACCAGGACACCGACGAGTGGGCCAACCAATTCGCCCGCCGCTTCGGCCTCATTCCCAACAACGGCGACCACCACTTCGCCGAATTCTTCCATTGGTTCCTCAATCCGCACGCCTTCCGCGACGGGACGAACATCTACGGCCTCGATTCGGCCCTGCATTCCCCCGCCGGCCGCCGCAAGCGCACCAAGTGGTTCCGCGACACGGTCACCGAGTGGGCCTACGGACCGGCTCCGATCCCCGACATGGACAAGTACTCGTCTGAGCACATCCACGACATCATCTTCGGTCTGGAGGGCCTGCACGGCGACCTGATCCAGCGCGAACTGCATCTCAACATCGGCAACGGACGCGCCGTGCCCAACCTGCCGGCCGAGGCCAACCTCGAGCTGACCTGCCATCTCAGCATGGCCGGCGCGCATGCCGTGCCGAACGACCCGCTGCCGCCGTTCACCCTCGGCCTGCTCATGCCGCTGGTGTCGCTCAATCTGCTGTCAGAGCAGGCGGCGGTGAACCGGGACAAGAAGGCCTTCCTCCAAGCCCTGCACCTCGATCCGCTGGTGTCGGATTTCCGCACCATCCCGCAGTTGGCCGATGAACTGTGGGCGATCAACGAACCGCTGATGGAGCCGATCAAATGACCAGGAGCCCGGATATGGATCTACCCGCCGACCTGCAGCTGCGCCTGCGCACTGCCCTCCTCGCCGCCGCCGACTGGTTCGTCACCTCCCAGGTGCGGACCGAGAAGCCGCACTGGGCAGCCGACGAGGGTCGCTTCATCTACACCCTCTATCTCAAGCACGACCGGCCGGTGCGCGGACTGAGCTGGACCCAGGGCCGTGGCATCATGGTCACCCTGGCCGCCTGGGAGCTGACCGGCAGGCCCGAATACCTGGCCTGCGCCCGCCTCGCCGGCGAGTACATCAAGAGCCTGCAGATCTACGACTGCGCCGATGATCCGCGCCGGCAGTACGCGATCCGCGAGGAGGTGCCGACCAGCGACAAGAGCTATCCGCGCGACGCCCTCGAGGCGGCGCTGGGCTTCCTCTTCCTCTTCCGCGCCACCGGCGAGCGGGACTATCTGCGTCGCGTCGAGCACTTCGCCTCCTGGTACGAGCGCAACGCCTGGCATCCCGACGGCTGGCCGCGGGGCGGTGTCAGCCTGGTCGACCCGGCCAAGGACACCGGCCCGGGCGCCTTCTACCAGGCGGTCGCCGGCCTGCTCTTCGTCAACCTCTACCGCGCCACCGGCCACCAGGCCTACCTGCGCAACCTGCGTCCGCTGGTCGACGGGGTGTCGCGGCACTTCCGTGCCGACGGCGCCCTGATCGACGAGTACAACGAGGGCCACCATTCCAAGGACGGCGTGGTGCAGAACGACGACGGCACCATGGTCACCATGCTCGCCGCGCACCGCGTCACCGGCGATGCCACATATCTCGACGCCTGCCTGCGCTATGGCGACTGGATCCTCGCCAACCAGAAGCTGCCGCTGCCCACCATCTCCGGGTTGCCGAGCATCTGCTGCTTCCTCATCGAGCTGTCCGCGGCCAGCGGCCAGGCGAAGTATCGCGACTGGGCGGTCGCCGCGCTGGTGCAGCACACCCTGCCGCTGCAGGTGCCGGCCGGGGTGCATCCGCTCGCCACCGGAGCCTTCCGCGGCGAAGACGAGCCGACCGAGTACTACGGCCCAGCCGGCTCCCCCAAGACCGACTTCGTCACCACCCGCGTCACCTGCTACGCCGCATTGGCCTGCGCCAAGCTGCTCGGGATCATGGGGCCGTACTACGGGGCGGACGGCTGGGAGCTGAACCGCAAGACGGGTGATCGCTAGGCCGTTCACTCACGAAGCGCCGTTCACGAGATGCGTTCAGGCCGCGCGACAGAACGGCTTCTGTCGTTCAAGCGGCTGAACGCTTGCGGAAGCCCGTGGTATATACTTGACAATACAAATTCTACGTAGGCCATGCGCACATCCTGCTGCCACCGCCATGGACCACGTAGCCAGCCTATGCGACTATGGTAACGCTGACCACGGGCTCGTCCGAAATCCGCTGAGAAATCCCGGATAATGACTTGGGCCATGCGCGGTGGCCAGTTCGTACCACACCGTTCGTCTCTGAGGCGTAAAAGTATTGTCTAGTATACGATAGAATATATGAATGGCCGAACGAAACGCCGCCATCACGTCCACTCTGAAGTCCGAGAAGCCATGCACAGGCATATCCCTCTCGTCCTCGTCGCCCTCCTCGCCATCGCGGCGCCCAGCTGGGCCGAATCCCAGCCGGCCATGTCGCCCGACAAGCCGCAGTACCCCTACGCCGAAACGATCGCGGTCGAGCTGGCCTTCAAGGGCATCGACAAGGATGTGGAGTACTGGATCGTCGCCGTCGACGCCTACGATCGCGTCTGGCTGCGCGAACGGCACCACGAAGGGCCTGGCAAGCGCACCATCACCCTGCGCGTTCCGCGCATGAAGGGCCTGGCTCTCGCGCTGCTGCGCGCCGGCAAGGGCGACAAGGAGCCGCCAGTGGTGCGGACGGCTGCCTGCAGCGTGCGGATCGACGCACGCGGATCGGGCAGCCGCCGCCCCGACAACTTCGTCAATATGATCTACGGCGGCGACAAGTCGCCAAGGCCGGCGCATCGCGTCATGCGCTCCTTCGGCATCAACGGCGGCATGGCCTACATGTGGACCATGGGCGACCGCTTCGCCGCCGACGACATGGACTACTACCACGAGTACTGCTCGTTCAACAAGCGCGACATCCAGAATACCGATTTCGGCCAGCAGCAGCGCTGGTTCATCAACGACCTCGACCTGCGCGGCTGCACCATCCGCGAGGACGTCCTCGGCCACGGCGAGTGGAAGAAGCGCACCCTCGCCGGCCTCGACCGGAAGGGCGAATATCCCGCCCTCCTGGCCAAGTACCAGGCCGAGGTCGTCGCCATGCAGGCCGCCGCCGCCGAATACCGTGCAAGCAAGGAGCCGTGGACGATCAAGCTCAAGTCGAAGTTCTCGATCGGGGCCTTCCTCCATCTGCGTCCGCAACTCGCCCGGTTCCAGCCGATGTGGATCTTCCAGCGGCCGATGAACTGGTTCAACCCCGACGAGACGATCTTCACCTCGGTCCAGCTGCAGCGCACCGCCCTCGCCGACCGAGCCAACCAGGCGATGGGCTACTCGATCGGCGACGAGATCAGCAATACCCACTTCACCAATCCCTTCGACTTCGACTTCTCCGAGATCACGCTCGACCGGTTCCGCACCTGGCTCAAGCAGGAATACCCATCGCTTGCGGCCCTCAATGGGCAGTGGGGCACGGCCTTCGCGAAGTGGGAGGACGTCATCCCCTACACCAACGATGAGACCCGCATCGTCAACATGCCGGAATACAAGGCGCGCATGCAGCGCATGCTCAGCGAGGACAAGAAACTCTTCACCATCCCCTGGGACAAGCGCACTCCGCCCGGCCAGCGCAACTACTCGAGCTGGGCCGACTGGCGGTCGTTCCAGGACACGGCCTGGGCCGAAGTCCTCAGCGACATGGCGCGTGGCATGCGCGTGAACGATCCCGGCACGCCCATCGGCATCCTCGGAGCGCAGGCGCCATCCGCCTACGGCGGCTACAACTACGACAAGCTCTTCCGCAGCGCCATGAACTGGATCGAGGCCTACGACATCGGCTGCTCCAAGGAGATCGTCCGCTCGTTCAACAAGCGCCTGCCCGCCGAGCAGCGCTGGGTCATCTCGCGCACGCACTTCCCCGGCGGCGACGGCGGCGTGTATTCCACCTGGTACTACCTGATGATGCGCGACAGCAGCAACGTCATCTGGCAGCTCTTCAACCCGGCCGAGGGCGGGTTCTTCGAGGGCGAGGACACGATGAAGCCGACCGAGAAGGCGATCACCCTGCGCGACACCTTCCTCGAAGTGACCGACGGCATCGGCAAGGCCTTCATGGAATCCGAGGAGCCGGCCTATCCCATCGCCATCTACCTCTCGCACAGCAGCGTCCAGGCGCACTGGATGATCGACTCCGAGTCCGACGGCGCGACCTGGGTCAAGCGCTTCGGCAGCTGGGAGGGCCGGAACAACTCGCAGAACAACAACAACTTCGGCTGGACCAAGCTGCTCGACGACCTCGGCTACCGCTACGACTTCGTCGGCAAGTCGCATCTGCTCGCCGGCGATCTGGCGACCCGCGGCTACAAGGTGCTGATCCTCTCCAAGGCCATCGCCCTGGGCGATGACGAGGCCGCCGCCATCCGCGCCTTCGCCGAGGCCGGCGGCACGGTGATCGCCGACACCATGACCGGGACGATGGACGGGCACTGCCGCTCCCGCCCCGGCTTCACCGGTGCCCTCGACGGATTCTTCGGCATCCGCCGCGCGAACTACGATCTCAGCGAAGGCTACAAGGAGGACGTCTGGCCAGTGCCCTGCTTCCAGTACGCCCCCGCCGCCGCCGGCGACCTGGTCTTCACCGACCCCGCCGATCCGCTGGCCAAGGGCTACGCGCCGCAGGCGAATTTCTACGTCCCCGAGGCCGGCATCACCGCGGCCGGCGCCACCGCCCATGCGCAGCAGGGCGGGAACAAGGCGATGTTCCTCAAGCAGCAGGGCAAGGGCCGATCGGTCTACATGGCCGCCTCGATCCTGCGCTACTTCGAGGACCGCCTGGAAGTCGGCAAGGTCGCGGCGATGCGCAGCGTGGTCGGCAACCTGCTCGCCGATGTGGCCGGCGTACCGCCCTTCGGCCGTGCGACCGAAGGGGGCAAGCCGTGCAACAACCTGGAGTTCCGCCCCTACAGCTTCGGCCGGGATGCGTGGCTCTATGGCATCGGGGTGAACGCCCGGCTGATCCAGGACGACCTCGGGGCGGTCAAGATCGCCGGCCTCGACAACGTCGAGCCTCGCGACGTCGCCTTCTCCCTGCTGCACCAGGGCCATCTCTACGACGCCCGGCGCGGCATCCACCTGGGCGAGGGCCGCTCGGCCACTGCCCGGCTGGTCCCGTCCGAGGGCCTGGTCGTCTCGGTGCTGCCCTACAAGGTCGAGGCGGTCGTGGTGACGACCAAGCCGGTGGAGACGCCTGATGGCGGTCTGCGCATCGATTGCGAGGCCAAGCTCGCCACCGCCGGCAAACCGGCCACCGCCGCGCACCTCATCCGCTTCCAGCTGTTCAATCCCAAGGGCGTCCGCGTCCGCTACGCCACCGTCTTCGCCACCCTCACGGATGGGGTGGCGCGGGGATCGATCCACCTGTCGCCGAACGACCTGGCCGGGACCTGGACGGTGTCGGCGCGCGACATCCATACCGGCCTGGTCAGCGCCGAGGCGAAGGTCGACAAGAAGACGGCTTCGTTCCGCGAACTGACCATCCCTGAAGATCCCTTCGGCAAGGGCGCCCTGGTTCCGGCCATGCCCGAGTCCGAGCTGGCGGCGAAGGCCGGCGTGTTCATGAGCATGCGCGCGCCGACCGTCAGCGTGGTCAAGGACCGCTTCCAGGTGAAGGTCCAGATCGCGCATCTGCCCGAGAGCGAGACGACGCCGGAGGGCACCCTGGAGGTGTGGGATCGGAACGATCCGTCCGACAAGCAGACTCTTCGCATTTCGGATCTGCTGAAGGGCGGGAACCGCTCCACCGAGATCGCCTTCAGCCGTCCTCTGGAGAAGGCCAAGGACATGGACATCGAGGCCGTGCTCGCCTACGAGGGCGTCAAGCGCACCGATCGGCGCCAGGTGAAGATCGGCATCGGTGCCTACGGCACGCCGCCGATGGACGCGGCGCTGGCCGATCCGGTGTGGCAGAAAGCCAGCGTCCTCGGCGGATTCCGCAACTTCGAGAATGCGGGCGAGACACGCTTCCCGACCGCCGTGCGCGTCCTGTTCGACGACGCATACCTCTACATCGGCATCACGTGCGATCTCGGTTCGTCCGACCAGCTGCAGGCGAAGTCCGAGGTCGGCCGCGATGGCAACTGGTACGCTGCGGCGCTGGACACGGTCGAGATGCTCATCGGCCGGACCCACGCCGGCGAGGTGAAGTACAACCTGGCGATGTCCTGGAACGGGGCGCAGTCCGACAAGATCGTCGCCAGCGAAGCGCGCTACGATGGCATCCCCTGGCAGACCGCGGTCAGCAAGAGCGCGACGGGCTGGGCCGGCGTCGCCAAGATCCCGCTCGCCGCCCTCGGCTGCGGGGCGCCGGGACATGGCGACGTGTGGATCATCAACTTCAACCGCTACGCCTTCGCCGGGAAGGACGTGGAGACGTCGCAGTACGCCCACCAGGGACGCGAGGACTTCAATTTCGCCAAGTCGGGCCGCCTGATCATGCTCGGCAATCCCAAGCCGGGCATCGGGCGCAAGGAGGCCGATCGCGCCATCCCCGCAACCGAGGTGCCGCTGTCCGCGGCCGTCAACACCGAGGTCTGGGGCAAGGCGCCGGAGCTCACGTTCGGCTATCTCACCGGTCTGGCCGTCGCGCCCGAGGATGCGACGGTCGCCAAACTGGCGGCTGACCGCGAACGGCTGCATTTCCGCGTGGTCGCGTCGGAGCGCGCCATGGATCGCCTGGTTGCCGAGGCCAAGACACCGAGCGACGGCTGCCTCTGGGAGGATGACGTGATCGAACTCTACTTCGATCCGGACGGGAAGGGGGGCGAGGACTTCCGCCACCTCTTCATCAACTCGGCGGGCATCGCGAGCGGCAACCTCGGCCAGGCCAAGGCCGGCAGCTGGACCCCCGGCCTGCAGCTGAAGGTCACCAAGACGGCGGAGGCCTGGGTGGTCGAGGGCAGCATCCCGTTCGCCGACATCGGCTTCGCGGCCGGCCCCGGCAAGACGTTGCGCATGAACATCAACCGCACCAAGCCCGGCAAGCAGCGCAGCTTCTGGGAGGAGACGGCCTGGTCGCCGACCTTCGAAGGGCGCAGCCAGGTACCAGGTCGTTTCGCTGCCGTAACCTTCCGCTGATCCGCAGGGCCCATGCCATACGCCGCCTTTTCCTCCGGCCCGCCCCCCACCATCCGCTGGCTTGCACTCCTCCTGCTGCTTGCGGCCCTGCGCGCCGAGGAGGCCCTGCCGCCGCCCACGCAGGACGAGGCGGCGCTGCTCGGGTTCGCCAACGCTCATCGCAGCCAGCGCTGGCAGTACGACCCGGTCATCGTCCGTCTGCTGCCGAAGCCGATGCCGGACGGCACCTCCGTCCTCGGCTACTGCAAATCGTACTTCAAGCCGAAGCCGCCGCTCGTCCACAATCCACGGCTCGCCGCCGCCGCCCGCGCCCTGCTCGCCTCCGGCGCCGACATGCCGGAGGGTGCGCTGCCGGATGCGGCAGCGGCGCGCTTCGGCTATCCCGCCGCTGCCAAAACGGCGGCGACGATCGTGCGCGGGGCCGCGTCGATCGAGGCCGCCTATGCCGGTTCGCTGCAGTTCTGGTGCGGCACCAACAGCAACCGGAAGGTCATCAGCTTCCAGACGGTCCTGATCACGACGTGGCAAGAGGTCGGCATCGCCATCGCCCGCGGTGCGAAGGGCATCGATGCGGTCATGGTCTACGGCATGGGCGGGGCGCCACGCGTGGCGGGCGGAGTGGTCTACGCCGATGCCAACCGCGACCTGGACTACGATGCGGCCGAGGGCGTCGCCGGCATCGTCGTCACCTGCGGCGGCGCGAGCATGACCACCGGGCCGGGTGGAGTGTGGTGGATGTCCCTGCCGGATGCGGCGGCCGGAGCGGTCGTCTTCGAGACGGCGGGGATGAAGGCCTCCCGGGCCTTCGCCGAAGGAAAGGACAGCGTCAGCATCTCCTGGCGTATCCCGCCGCCTGACGAGCTGAAGCAGCTCGATGCCGCCATCGCCGCCGCCAAGGCCGCCGCTGCCGCGCGCAAGCCGGACAACGACGACTGGCCGGCCGCCATGGTCGATCTGCACATGCGCACCCTGCTCCCCGACCTCGATTCCGGCCGGCAGGAGCAGATCGCCGCGCTGGTCCAGCCGCTGGCCGACGAGTTCGACAGCATGCGCCGCCGATACCTCGGCATGCTCGACGGCGATGCCAAGGCGTTCGGCCAGCAGCTGGCCAAGGATCGGGTACGCTACCCGGGAACGGCGGCGCGCTGGTTCAAGGAGCTGCAGACGATGGCGACGCTGCGCCGGCAGGTGGTGACCGCCTGCACGCCGTCCGAGGTAGGGAAGATCGGACCGGGGCTGTGGGATGAGCTGGCCAAGGCCAAGCCCGCCAGCTGCGATCCGGTCTTCCGCCGCCAGTACGAGAACTGGGAGCAGCAGCTCGGCGAACGGCCCGCGGCCCCGCCATCCAAGCCGCCGAAGCGTTGAGCGGGCGACGTCCCCTCAGCCGCCAGGCTCGACCACGTCGATCAGGCACAATCCGGTGTGGTAGCCGGGGTCGGCATCGGGCGTCGCCGGCACCACGTCGACGGTCTGGCCGCGGGCGTCGCGGGTCTGCACGAAGATGCCCGGCACCGCCGAACGGTAGCGCCCGAACAGCGCGGCTGCGCAGTCGGCGCCGGCGGCCAGCACGCGGCTGCGCTCGGGGTGGTCCGGAGCGAGGCGGGCGAGCAGCGCGGCAGCGCGCATGCTCTCGGGCAGCGACCACCACGGCATGTCGTCGTTGATCGGCCTGCGCGCCACCAGGTCGAAGGTCTTGCAGATGCCGCCGGGGCCGCTGGCGAAGCCGTTGGCGAAGGCGGCGAGAAAGACGCGCGGCAGCGCCTCGCGGGCGCGCGCCAGCAGCGCCGCCTCCTCGGGGGTCGGAGCGCCGGACAGGCCGAGGAGGAAGCGCGCCGCCAGCCCGGTGAACTCCAGGGCGTGGCCGGGGTCCTGCAGCACGCGGCCGCCATCGCGCCAGGGGGCGCCGGCGGCATCGCATTGCTCGACGAAATCGTGCTCGCGCAGGCCGCCCTGAGGCGTGCGCACCACGTGCACATCGAGCAGGTGGCGCAAGCAGTCGGCGCCGATCCGACGCCATTCCGCGACCTCCGGCTGCAGCCGCGCCAGCAGCGCCATGCCGCCGAGCAGGATCATGCGCGAGCCCTGGCGGCGGATGCGCGGATCCTCGTGCGCCGGGTTCTTGGGATCGAAGGACACCTGGTCGGAGCGGAACGAGCCGTCGGCGATCGCGGCGGTGGCGTTGCGCAGGGTGGCGGCGCCGGCCGCCAGCCAGTCCGACCGGCCGAGGCGGTGGCCGGCGGCGGCCAAACCCTTGCCAACGAAGAGGTCGGCGAAGCCGGGCGGCACGGCGGCGGGATCGGGATGGGCACGGCGGCCATCGGTGCCGACAGTGAAGGGCCGGCCATCGCGGTCGTAGAGGAAGTGGAAGCGCCCGCCGTGGCGCGCGCCCAGCGCTGCGACCTGCCCGGCCAGCGCCGCGAGCATGCGGTCGGTGCGGCGGGCCAGCTCCGGCGTGGTGGCGGCGAAGTGGTCGGCATGCCCGGCGAGGGCCTCCAGGCCGCGGCCCTGGATCCAGCCGAAGATGGCGGCGCGCGAACGGAAGTCGGCGGCCGGATCGGCAGGGGCCTCCAGCTCGGCGCCGTCGCGGGCGCGGAACTTCATGTCGATGTACGGATAGGCGCCGGCGTGGCGCTCGAAGCGCGACAGCACCGTCTCCAGGCCGTCGGCGATGGCGCCGCGACACTCGGGCAGCCAGCGGGCGAGCGGATCCATGTTCACCACCCCCAGCTGCTGAGCGACCGCGTCGGCGCCAGCAGGCGCAGGTAGAAGTTGGTGCTGTAGGCGGTGGAGCGCTGGTGGATCCAGGTGCGCGCCACGTCATGGCTCGACTGGCCCCACACCCCGCCGAGGGTGCGCAGGTCGGTGCCCTCCTTCACCTGCAGGGTCAGGCCGTAGTCGGCGATGCGCCGCACGCACGCCTCGATCGGCGCCAGGTCGACGTCCAGCCGCTCCTCGGCGGCGAGCTGGAGGAACTCCAGGTTGTTGATGCCGCAGACGAAGGTGCCGCCGAGACTGGGGAACGAGCCGGAGGCGTCCATCAGCCGGTTCTGCTCGGCGACGCGCTCGACCAGCAGGTCGAGGATGCGCCGCTCGCGCCGCAGGCGGTAGGCGCAGGCCAGCGCCACCAAAGCGAAGTCGTCGTTGCCGTAGCTGATCGGCACCTCGCCGTGGAAGCCGTCGACCACCGGCTTGCCGCGGTTCTCCTCGTAGATGCGCACCAAGCCGCGGATCAACGGGTCGAAGCCGCGTTCGATCAGCGCCGCGTCGCCGGTCAGGCGGTGGAGCTGGTAGAAGAAGATGGCCGAGCCGGCCTGCCAGTCGCCCTTGATGTACTCCTGCCCGGAGGCCTCCTCGCCGGCGGCGACGATCTGGCGGTTATGCCCGTGCTGCTTGGCGATGTCGAAGGTGATGTACGGCCAGCCATCGGCGTCGGTGCCGTGCTCGATCCACCAGTTGGCGAACATGTGCGCCCGTTCCAGCCACTCGGCGTCCTTGGTCTCGCGATACAGGCGGCAGAGGGCGAAGGCGCCGGTGACGCCGTCGCGCGGATAGCTCTCGGTGGTCTGCGGGGTGTGCTCGCGGAAGGCGCCGAGCGACTTCGGCAACCGCGCATCGAGCACCTGCAGCGAGGCGAGGTAGCCGGCGCCGAGCGTCGCCGCCCGCCGGAAGCGCTGCCGGTCGGAATCCGCGCGCTCCGCCAGGTCGAGCAGGTTGGTGATCGCCAGCGACTGGCCCCACACGCCCATGCCGCGGGCGATGTCCTTGTGCAGGACGTATTCGTAGACGAAGCGCCCGAGGTCGGCGCTGTCGCGGATGCCGCCCCAGGGCCGTTCGTCGGAGTTCTGGTTGTTGCAGTACCAGTGGCCGGCCAACTCGGCCTGATGCAGGAACTGGACCCGCTGGCGCGGGGTGAAGGTGAGCGTCATGCCCGCCACATATAATATATATTCTGGAACGTTCCAGAATATATGATCAGCGGACAGCCCCGGCGGCGCCGCGGTCAGGCATGCTAGGCCCCGAAGCGGAAGAGGGGGGCGATGTCGTCGCAGGTCCCGGCGAGCATCCGCTCGTACACCGCCGGAGCCTCCTCGATGCCGTAGGTGCGGTCGATCAGCGGGCGCACGTCAACCCAGCGCCGACGCAGCAGTTCGAGGTAGACCTCCATGTTGCGACCTTCGGTGAAACGCACGTACTCGATGGGGAAGTCCCTGCCCTCCTGCTCGTAGGCGGGCATGCCGCGGCCGGGTCCGCCAGCGCGGCTGCTGACGACGCTCTGCTCGAGTCCACTGGCGTTGCCCGCTCCGAGACCGACGTCGCCGCCGCCGAGGACGATGGTGCCGCGGCCCCGCACGTTGCGGCTGACCTCGGCACCGACCACCTGCGCGCCGCTGACGAAGACGATGGCGCTGTCGAGATTGGCCTCGCCGAATTCGGCCCGGACCGCGTCGGTGATCGAACAGTCGAGGGTGCTGAAGACTCGCGCCCCGGGAGCGAGCCGGGCGGCGAGATCGATGCGGCGGCGGGCATCGCGGTCGCAGGCAACAAGCAGGCCGCCACAGCGCTGCACGTACTGGCAGGCGAGGATGCCGAGCACGCCCAGGCCGACCACCAGCACGCGCGAACCCAGCTCGACCTGCGCCCGGCGCACCGCGTGCATGGCGATCACGCCGAGGCCGATGCTTGACGCCTCCTCGAGGCTGACGCCGTCGGGGATGCGATGGCACAGCAGCTGCGGCACCAGGCAGACCTCGCCCTCGAAGGCGAAGGGCGAGCCGTAGATCGCCACCCGGTCGCCGGGAGCGACATGGCTGACGCCACCTCCGACCTGGCGGACGATGCCCGCTCCGGTGTAGCCGAGGGTGTGGGAGCCGGCGGTCGGATCCTGGCGCTTGCGCAGATCACGCAGGATGCCGCAGTGGGTGCCCGGTGACATGGTGGAGAAGCGGTTGTCCACCAGCACGAAGTGATCGCGGCATTCGGGTACCGGCCGCTCCTGCACGATCACTTGCCCATCCCAGGTATGCATGACGCTGCGAAAGGAGCGAGCGGTGCTCATGGTTGCCCCGGGCCGTGTCCGGCCTATTGGTATAGTCACGACTATACTAGGACGTCACAGGATGCGAGCGCCAGCGTTCGCTTGCTGAACCTGTGCCCAACCCGGATGACCCTGTGCCCGACATGAGCGACGAACCCGCCCCCGCTGCCGCTCCAGGCTCCGCCTTCACCGTGAAGTCGGTGGCGACCGGCCTGCTCTTCGCCCTGGTCACGGTGGTCGGGGCCTGGTTCAACGACCAGTACCTGAAGCTGTCGCCGGCGATCGGCAGCTTCATCCCGCCGCTGCCCTTCGGCCTGCTGCTGCTCCTCGTCCTGGGCTGGAACCCGACCATCGGCCGCTGGCCGGCCCTGCGCTTCTCGACCCGCGAGCTGGCGGTGGTCTTCGCCATGACCCTGCTGGTGGCGTGGATCCCGGCCTCCGGCTTCCTGCGCTACTTCCAGCGCACCGTGGTCAGCGTGCAGGTGCAGGCCGACAACCGACCGCAATGGCGCCAGTTCGACATCATCGGGCACCTGCCCGAACAGATCTTCCCGCTCGGCGGGGCGCCAGAAGTTGCGGCACTCGGAGGAGCGCTGGCCGCCGAGCGCGCTGCGCTCCGCGACGGCCTGGCCGAACCACTGGCCGCGGCGGGCGTAACGCCGGCTGATTACGCCACGGCCCTCGACCTCGCCGACCTGGTGCCGCGCCGGCAATGGCGCGATCGTGACCAGGAACTGGTGCGGCAGAACACCGCGCGCGCCTGGCAGCGCGCGATGGCAGACGATCCGGCACGGTGGCGCCAGGTCGAAGGCCTGCTCGCGGCCATGCCGTCCTCGCTGGCGCCCACGGACGGCGCACCCGCCGCCTGGCGCCTGGCGCGCCAGCGGCTCGATGCCGGATTCGATCAGCGTTTCGGCCAGGCCAGCGCCGAGTACGAACGCGTCTACACCGGCATGACCCAGGGCCTGCCGGTCGGCGACGAGACCCTGCCGCTGTCGGCGACCCCGTTCTCGGCCTGGCTGCCGGCGCTGCTCTACTGGGTGCCGATGGTTCTGCTGCTCACCCTCGTGCTGCTGATGCTGCAGCTCATCGTCCATCGCCAGTGGTCGCAGTACGAACAGCTGTCCTTCCCCATCGCCCAGCTCGCCGGCGTGGTCATCGCCCGCAGCCCCGGGGCGCTGGTCAGCGACATCTTCCGCAGCCGCCTCTTCTGGTGCGCCGCCGTACCTGTGCTCTGCCTCCATCTGCTCAACTACACCGCGGTGTGGTATGCCGGCTGGTTCCCCGAGGTGCCGCTGCGCTGGAGCAACGCCGGCGCGGTCAGCCACCTCTTCCCGAGCATCGCGCAGGCCGGCGGCGGCTCCTCGCTCGGCTTCGGGGCGATCTTCTTCACCGTGATCGGACTCTCCTTCTTCATCCGGACCGAAGTCTCGTTCACCATGGGCATCATCGGCCTGGTGGTGGTGCTGCTCAACGTGCAGTGGTACGCCGCAACCGGCACCACCACTGATCTCGGCTCCTCGCGCATGGGCGCGTATCTCGGCTACGCCATCATCCTGCTCTTCACCGGACGTACCTACTTCTGGGCGGTGACGCGGCGGGCCTTCGGCTTCGCCGGCGGGGCGGCCGGGGACCATGTCGAGGCGGTATGGGCGGCGCGCATCTTCCTGCTCGCCTTCGCCCTCTTCGTCGCCGTGCTGGTCGGCGGCTTCGGCCTCGACTGGCTGGTCGCCCTGGCCTACGCCCTGACCCTGATGCTGCTGTTCCTGGTCGTCACCCGGGTGGTGTGCGAAACCGGCATGCCCTTCGTCATGGCGTCGTGGCAGCCGGCGACCCTGATGACCAACCTGCTGGGGGTGGGCGCGATCGGTGCGGCCCCGCTGGTTATCATCAGCTACCTCGGCGCCGCGCTGTCGATGGACACCAGCGAGTCATTCATGCCCTTCGCCGGCAACAGCCTGAAGATGGCGGATGATGCCGGCGTGCGCCGCACCCGCCTGGCCTGGGTCGGCATGGGCGTGATCGCCATCGCCCTGGTGACCGGCATCGGCGCCACGCTGTGGGGCATGTACGACTTCGGCTCGACTCGCGACGCATATGCCCAGACCACCGCTCCCGCCCGCCTCACCGAGGCCTCGTGGGGCGTCACCGACCTGGTCGAGAGCGGGCGGTACGAATCCAGCACCGCGGCCAGCGGCCTGAGCAAGCTGCCGCTCATCACCGACGGCATGACCAATGGCAAGGCCGTGGGCTGGACCGCCTTCGGCATGTTCGCGGTGCTCGCGCTCGCCCTGTTCCGCTTCCGTTGGCCCAGCCTCTATCTCCACCCGGTGCTGTTCCTGGTCTGGGACACCTACGCCGCCTGGCAGGTATGGACCTCGTTCCTGATCGGCTGGATCGCCAAGGAACTGGTCGTGCGCTTCGGCGGCGGCCGTTCGTACCAGGCGCTGAAACCGCTGTTCGTCGGCTTCATCGTCGGTGAGCTGGCCGCGGTCATCATCACCCTGGCGATCGGCTGGATCTACTATCTGAACACCGGGCAGATGCCGAAGGCGAGCTTCATCTTCACGATCTGAGGTCAGGGTGCGGGCATCGGGCTCATGCGAGCGGGATTCGACATCACCCAATCAGCCAAATCCATTGGGCGCCGGCATTGTGGCCTCATGCGAGCAGGATTGAACATCAACAAGTCGGTCAGGTCCATGGCGTCTGCCGGAGGTCGACACCAGGATGGTATGCTTCCCCAGCGCCGAGCTGAGCCTACCGGAGACGATCGATGCCGTGCCCGCCTGCCCCCCTGGCCATGCCCCTCATCACCGACGTGGGGCGTATCCAGCCATCTTTCGCACGCGTCGCCGGCCTGCTCGGGCTCCTCCTGTGGGCCGGCCTGCAGGCATCCGAGCCCGGTCTGTTGGCGACCTTTTTTGACAACCAGGACCTGACCGGCCCGTCGGTGAGCCGGGTCGAACCGGCGCTGGATGCGTCGTGGAACTCCGGGAGTCCGGATGCGGCCATCGGGCCCGATTCCTTCTCGGCGCGGTGGATGGGCATCCTGCGCCCACGCACCACCGGGAACCACACCCTCTACGTCACGACCGACGATGGTGTGCGGGCCTGGATCGATGGCCGCTTGGTCGTCGATGCCTGGGTGGCGAAGTCGGCCAGCACGCTGAGTGCGGTGGTGCCATTGACAGCCGGGATGGCGCATACGGTGCGCATCGAGTATTTCGAGCAGGCCGGATCGGCGTCGGCGCGGCTGGAATGGTCCAGCGCGACGCAGGCGCGCGAGATCATCCCGTCGAGCTGCCTGGAGGCGGTTGCGGTGGGCGCGGCCTCGCCGAGCGCCATCACCGTGGCGCATGCATCCAACGGGACCCTGCTGAGCTGGTCGATGCTCAGCAATGACGTGTCGGGCTTCGCCATCGAGCGGACCGATGTCAGCGGGTCATACGCCCCGGTTGCCGCGGTGTCCGGGAATGTCCGGTCGTGGCTGGACACCAGCGTTCCCGTGGCGGGGGCGCAGCAGGGTTACCGCATCCAAGCCATCACGTCGGCCGGTCCAAGTCCCTGGGTGGTGGTGAACGGCTCCCTGCCCACCGGCGCGGAGGCCGTGGGCTTCCTGGCGACCTATTGGGATAACAAGGATTTCACCGGCACCTGGCTGCAGCGGCTGGATGCGACCGTGGACTTCGCCTGGGGGAGCACCAGCCCGGCCGCGCCCCTGGGCGTCGACACCTTCTCTGTCCGCTGGACGGGGTTCATCACGCCGCCATCAACGGGGCTCTACACTCTCTTTGCAACCAGCGATGACGGCGTCCGCGTCTGGGTAGATGGCGTGTCGATCATCGATGCCTGGAAGGACCGCTCAGTGGCCACCAGCAGCGGGACGGTGCCGCTGACGGCCGGCCAGCGGCACGCGATCCGCATGGATTTCTACGAGAACGGCTATAACGCGACAGCGCGTCTGGAATGGTCCGGACCGGGCCTGTCGCGGAGTGTCATCCCCGCGTCGGCCGTCAGCGGCGGTTTGGTGCTGCCGCTGGCTCCGACCCACCTGGTGGCGGCGACGACGTCGCTGGTGTCGGCGCCGATCTGCCTGACCTGGCAGGCGGTGGATGCGGACCAAACCGCCTTCGCCATCGAGCGCGCCGGCAGCGACGGGGTGTTCGCCGCGGTGGCGACGGTGGCCGGGACGGCACGGCACTGGGACGATGCGATGGCGGTGGCGGGCGAGCCGTCGACTTACCGCATCCGGGCGGTGAACGCGCTGGGCGCCGGGGCCTGGGCGCAGGTGGACGCAACCCTGCCACCAGTGGTGACGACTCCCGGCTTCCTGGCGACGTACTGGGACAACCGGGATTGGACCGGCACCCGGGTGATGCGCATCGATCCGCTGATCGACTTCGCCTGGGCCGCCGGCAGCCCGTCGCCGCACATCGCCGCGGACACCTTCGCGGTGCGCTGGACGGGCTCGGTGGTTCCGTCCACCAGCGGCACCTACACCTTCCATGCAACCTCGGATGACGGGGTGCGGGTGTGGGTCGACGAACGTCCGGTGATCGACATCTGGGTGAACCGTTCGGCGGCGACCAGCACCGGCACGGCGGTGCTCACCGCTGGCGCGGTGCACCAGGTGCGCATGGAATTCTATGAGAACGCCGGCAACGCGACGGCGCGCCTGGAGTGGTCAGGACCCGGCGTCACCCGCCAGCTGGTGCCGGCCTGCCAGCTGGTCAGCAGCGTGGCCCCGGTGATCACTGCCGCGGCCAGCGCCAGCCCCAGCCCGGTGACTGGTGCGACCACCACCGTGAGCGTGACCGCCAACGACGACGGCCCGCTATCCGCCCTGACCTACACCTGGAGCGCCAGCGGCCCCGCCCCGGTCTCCTTCAGTCCGAACGGCGGCCCGTCGGCCCAGAACGCCCAGGCGACCTTCTGCTCGGCAGGCAGCTACCTGCTGACGGTGACGGTGCGCGATGCTGGCGGCCTGACCGCCACCAGCACAGTGCCGGTGCTGGTGGTTTCGACACCCACCAGCATCGTCGTGGCGCCCGCGGAAGCAGAGATCCCGGCCGGCACCTCCCAGACCTTCTCCACCGCCCTCCATGACCAGTTCGGCGCGGTCTTTGCAGCTCCTGGCGCCGCGACCTGGACGGTCAGCGGCGGTGGCACCATCGCCGCCACCAGCGCCACCACCGGCAGCTTCACCGCCGCCGCCTGCGGCGGCATCGGCCAGCACACGGTGACCGCCACGGTGGCCGGGATCAGCGGTACAGCAACGGTGGTGGTGAGCACCACCGGCGCCGTGCCGTCCATACGCCCCCCGTTCACCGCCAGCGGCACGGTCGGCGTCCCGTTCAGCTATACCATCAAGGCGTGCAACGGACCCACGGCCTTCGCGGCGACCAACCTGCCCCCCGGCCTCAGCGTCGATGCCGCCACCGGCAACATCAGCGGCATCCCCCAGGTGGCCGGCACCACCACGGTGACCCTGCTGGCCAGCAATGCCAACGGCACCGGGACGGCCAGCCTGTCCTGCGCCATCGCCATCGGCACTCCGATCATCACCTGGGCCGATCCCGCCCCGATCACGACCGGCACCCTCCTGGGCGCCAGCCAGTTGAACGCCACCGCCCCGCTGCCGGGGAGTTTCGCCTACACCCCGGCCGCCGGCGCCGATCTGCCAGCCGGCACACATCAGCTGTCGGTGACGTTCACTCCGGACGATGCCGCGAACTACCAGCCGACCACGGCCTACGCCACCCTGGTGGTCCAGGCCCAGGTGCCGGTGATCACTTGGCCGATCCCGGCTGCCATCACCTACGGCAACGCCCTGACGACGGTCCAGCTCAATGCCACCACCACAATCCCCGGCACCTGGGCCTACCAGCCGGAGTTGGGGATCATGCTGGAGGCCGGCACCCACCCGCTGACGGTGGTCTTCACCCCGGCCGATCCCAGCCGCTACGCCCCGGCGGCAGCAGAAGTCAGCCTGGCCGTGCAGCAGCGCATCCCGACCATCGTCTGGCCATCCCCGGCGACGATCGCCGCCGGCACAGTCCTGTCCGCCACCCAGCTCAACGCCACCGCCTCGCTGCCGGGCAGCTTCGTCTACGATCCTGCTCCAGGCACCATCCTGGCCGCCGGCACCCATCTCCTGAGCGTGGTCTTCGTCCCGGCGGATCCGCATAACCATGCTGCGGGAACGGCATCGGTGAGCTTGACGGTGCAGGCACCAGATGAGGGGAGCGAACCGCCCAGCATCCCGGTCATGGCACTGACCATCGCCGGCGGACTCACCGGCGTCGAACACGGCGTCCTCGATGGGATCCCGGTCAGCTTCACCAAGGCGACGGAACTCACGGTGCAGGTGACGGCCGTATCGACAGGGACCATCAGCACGGTCACCGTATCCGGTGGCTCTAGCGGCGACGTCACCGGCGCACCAGGCGCCACGCTCACCATTCCGGTGGCAAGCGAAGGGCGCGTCTCGCTGACCGCCAGCGCCACGGCATCGCTGAACGGCCAGACAGTCGCGGGCTCTTCCAACGCCGTGGTGGTGATGGTCGACCGGACTCCGCCGCGGCTGCAACTCTTCGATCCGGGCATGGAAGCGCCATTGCCGGTCGGACTCGTCACAGCAGGCGGCCGCGCGCTCGTACTGACCGGGGCCAGCGATGCTCCGATGCTCCGCGAGGCCCTCGGGTGGCCCTGCTGGCAGGCGGATGGCCTGACGCTGCCCGTGCGAGTGAGCGATGAGTCCGGACTTCTGGCAGATCAGACCGTCGTTGCCCGAGTCGGCCCGTCAGATCTGGAAGTCGAAGCCGGTGGCCTGCTCAATGGTTCGGCGGCAGATAGCATCCTGTGGCTCGGCGGGTTCGCTTCGCTCCCCGAAGCCCTCGGCGCCGTCGATTCGACGACTTTGGCCACTCGGATGGACGCCGGGCTGCGCCCACTGCACGTGCAGGTCGAGGACCAATGTGGCAACATCGCGACGGCGGCCCTCTGCTCCGTATGGAAGCAGGGCACGCCCACCGGTCAGCTCCGCATCGGCTACATCCCCTTCACGCGCAGTGGTTTCCCGGGTTCGGTGGGCGTGCTGCCTCAGGATGGCACGCTGCATGGCGACAGCGTCACGCTGGTCGCCGCATCGGCTGACATCGTCATGATTGAGCAGAACGGCAAGGCAGCCGAACGTTTGAGCCCGGATCTGCCCGATTGGACGGCGATGGCCGGGGCCGACGCTGTGCTCTGGCGTCTGCCGAGCCGGATCGTTGCGGCGACTGATGACACGATCAGCCTAACGCTCAGCGCGCGCGACGCAGCCGGGAATCTTCTTCCCGGTGCCGTACTGCGGGCGCACGTCGAACGGCTTGTACCGCCGCATCCGACTCCGGCGGCGTCAGTCGTCTCGGACACGGTCACCTTCGACTCGATCAATTACGTCAGCGGCACCCCGTATATCGACTACTCTGGGACGCACCCAGGCGACATCCCCGAGATCGGCGATGGGTATGGCGGGTTCCTCGATGAGGCGTGGGTATCCAATGCATTCTACAGCGCATGGATCATTTGCGATGTGATGTGGTTGAACGACGACGATGCGGTCGGCTATCGCGATATCGCTCCGATCGGCGGCCTGGCCTACGATCCAGTGCAGACGCTGCTCGATGGCGACGGCCTGCGGCTGGATTCGACCGTGCCGGTCCCAGCAGATCAGCGCGTCTGGAGATTCGCGGCGCCACGCGAAGCAACGGGCCGCTACAAAGGCGATGCTATCCACCTTGGCATCCAGGCGTTCCCGTATTACGAGTCGCGCCAGGACGAGTACGATGTGACCGGGCACGTGACCTTGTCGATGGGGGAGGTGCAGCCGTACTATCGCACGTGGTCCGGGTGGTGGGTGGAACCGGGATCGCAGACCCGTCAGGAATACCAATATCTGGACGCGTACCTCTATCCGGATCCGGTGACGATCCGTGAGCAGGTCACACGATACGATGATAGCCTGTTGAGCAGCTGGTATGTCTGGCATGCCCTGTTGGCTGGAACGCCGGAACAGATCGTGAACATGCCGCCGAGTTGGCGCTCTACCCCGTTCGCATGGGACGCGCGCTGGAAGGCGGCGGCGGGGGTAGCAACGTGGTCGATCGGTGGTTTCGCCCCGACGTCGTTGGCTCCCGGATCCGACGGTGCCCTGGTGGTGCCGGTTCCGCTAGATGCACCACCTGGCCATGTCCGGATCCAATGGGAGCGGACTGCGGATGCGGTGGCGAAGCGGCCGCTGGGTCAGCAGCATGCCGGTTTCCAATCCTTGAATGTCCTGCGTCTTTCCCCGGATACGCTGATGGCTGGAAGTAGCGCGCAGATCGTTATCGATGGGGCATTTCTCGAAGGTAGGCTCCCGAGCGATCCGGGTCTGCTCACTCCACCTGGCAGTACCGTGAGCGTGGTCTCCTCATCGCGTCGTCAGGCGCATGCCGCTGCGCTGATGGGCCTGGCCAAGGCCGACTACCTCGCCAACGCGTCGGTCTACCGATCCTGGGTGGATGGCATGGCGGACGAGCTGGAATCACAGACCGCGACCACGCGCAGTCTTCTGCTGGCAGAGCGCGAACTGCGCTTGGGCATGCAGGCTGCGGCGCAGAACGCTGCAGCGACGGCGATGGCCAACACGCTGAGTCAATTGGCCGACTTGGCTCCAGCCCAGGGGCTGGTAGGTCTGCAGCTCTCCGATGGACTTGCCGAGTTGATTGCATTGGCTGAAAGCACTGCGCACGCCGCAGATCTGGCTTTGCAGGGGGTCGGCGCGGTACCGCAAGCCCAGATCAGTATAGCGCTGGCCACCCAAGCATGGCAGACGCGGTTGACCGCGGCACGTGCTCAATGCAATCTGCAGGTGCACGTGTCCCAAGCCTGGACGGCCTACGCCGAGGCCGTTCGTGTGCACCTCCTGCCGTTCGAAGCCGAGTTGGGACTCTACAAGGCCCAGGTCGCTGACCTGCAGACACCGTTCAAGGATGTCGAACAGGCGTGGCTGGAGCTGATTGCGACCGCCCGCGACGGCCAGTACCATGGCGAAGAAATGGGGTTCATGGAAAACATTTTCGCCAACGATAGCGACAAACAGACATTCCTTGCCACATGGAATGCCCTCATGGTGCAGATCTACGGCCTATACGACGACCCGACATATGGCGAACTGATCGCCGCCAAGCAGTTCCTTGCCGCGCACGACCAGGACATTGCTGGTCTGCTCTGCGACGACTCCATCCTGGTTGCCGACGCGGCTGCTGACCGCACGAACCGTGGAGTGGAGCCTGCCGGAGACAGTTTAGTGGCTGTCCAAGGCCTCAGCCTGGATGCCGGCACGCCCATGCGGGGCCTGTCGCAACGCCTCCAGGTCGAACTCTCCATTGGTGCGGCGGCAACCGATCTCTTCGATGTCCTCGTGCGATGCGGCAAGGTAAAGGCCTACCCGGATGAGTTGAGCCAGCAGTACGCTGGGGCCAATGGGGCGCATCGGATGAAGGAGGCGTTGCTAATACAGAGCATAGAGGTGACTGATTTTGATGGTAATACCCTTGATAGTGATGCCCCGATTAACGAGCCCAAAAACCTGCACGATATGGCTAAGTTGCCCAACGCGGGAGATGGCCTTGGCTTTGTTCAGATGTTCTCAGTCCAGATTTCCTCGGAAGTCACGGATGGCGTGCCGGGATACTATAATGTCACTGTCCATCCACTAATTAATAACACCGATGATATTACCGTAATTGTGACGCAGGATCCAACGCAGCCATCTCTGTATCTCGATGCAGACGGTCAAGTAGGCATGGTATTTCAACGTATAACTGAACTATCAGACGATGTCCAAGACACGATTTTTTGTAGTGTCGTTGTGCCGAGTATAGTTCAAATTTCACAACAGTTTAGTCTAATTGAGACTGATATTGCATCTGGCGTGTTTGAGTCTGGCATAATCAATGCTGGCAACACCAGTGAAACCGTCATTGATGGCGGAGTACGAGTTATCCTGACTGGCCCCAAAGCAGATCGCTCAGCGAGAATCAAGAATTCGCAAGTTCGCTTTAGGGTCGGGGGAGAGGCACCTCCTCTGGAAACATCGAATCAGAGAGTTTTAAGCCTAATGCTTCGTTCGTCTGATGGGTCAACAAAATCCGAGTCGCTGATGTTTACAAAGCAAAGCGATGGAAAGTGGCTCTCAGAGGCAGTCATATTGGCACGAGCGGAGTCTAGCGCATCGGTTGACCCATTTCTGTCGGAAGCAACCGGTAGTCTGCCAAGAATTATTTCGGTTCGGGGCGGCGAAGGATATTCTATTGTTGGAGAGAATAAGACATGGAAGCGAGACACGGCTCATATTGAAAAAGGAATAGACACGTTTTTATGGGGCAATCTTATCGTCTACAACGAGGAGACGGTGATGCAATTAATGGCGATTGATGGGAATTGGTATCGCCCTGGAAGGTATGATAGGACGAAGCTTGATTTTGGATTAGAGCAGGCTCGGTATGAATGGTCAATTATCGATAGCGATACCGCAACTTTAGAACAGGCTTTATACGTGCCAGGAGGCGGCCATAAAACGACGAATGTTGGCAATCCTGCACTATTTAAAAGGTGGGGCCCCTGGGATTTCAACGATAAGTCCACGGTGGATAAACTCACGATAGAGAACCTGGTTAAATATGGCATGAAGCGCGAATCTCGGAATCACATGGCATTGATAAGTCATGGATCGAGAGGTGACGCGGTGGATTCTGGAAAGGTATTTGGCTATACCCCGAGAAATGGCACACAAGTCAGCTTTTTGCCGGATAACTTTTTCAAGGCGGGTAAGCCAATTATGAACCCAGATAAATTGTTGGTTTTATCTTGCTATGGCAACAAATTCGTTGATGGGTTGCGGGGAACGGAGTGGACCACGCCGATCGTTACTGTAAATAATGATAAGGTTCGCTGGATGTATCGTCCAATATTGCGTTTTGCGGACGGGGTGCAAGTTTCTGATCAGATCAGAATTGGCAGAAGGTATGCATCGATGCTGTCTGGTGTCACTTGGCATGTGGCGTTCTCATCAGTATGGAACGACAACAATCCAGCGGAGACAGAAGTCGCAACGCTGACTTTCACCGACAAGGGCGCTATTGACGCAAAACCAATTTCTGTAAACCTCACGAGGAATAATTCTGATGCAAGAGTATTTGAAGGGTCGTGGAACGATGGATCGGGCAACACGCTGCCCATTCAACTTCGCATCAATGGAAAATTCGGCAATTACACGGATGTGCTAAAAATTCAGCTGACGTTTCCTGGGCTAGGCGTGGACGCCCCCTGGGAATTCCCCGCATTGTATGCGGATGGCGCATGGACTTCCGCAATCCAAGTGGGTGAGATATTCCAGCCAGCTGCGGCCCATCCTGCTCTCGACGGAGGAGACATATTGCGGTTTTATAATATCTGGGCATCTGCTTTCGGGGTTGATTCTGGTTCCTTGCTCAATGCCTATTGGGACTTCTATCTGACGCCCAGCGTAATAATTGGCGATACTTACAGATGGCCAAACGATGAGGGGTCTGATGGGCATTGGCGCTACTGGCCTGGCCTTGACTCAATCAGGTTAAGTGAGTCAGCGTCGTTTAAGGGTGAATATTACCTTGAGCCATTTAACGAATCTGCTACTCCGTAGTCATATGAACACTCGCTCAGGCTCTGCGTGGAGAATAGTCGTTGTGACTATGGCATTATGCGGTATTCTTATAGCAAGCGCAGTGTTTTGGATTCTGCCAAACTGGCATCCAATGATTGCTGTTAAGTATGCTTTTCTTTCGCGTCCTCTGGTTAATGCCTATGCGTGGAATCCGGACGTTCGCGCTGATATTTGGGGCATCATAAAGGCAGATCCCGCTAAGAGTCGAATGCTGATTGACGGCTTGCTGAATAGCCACGATATCAGTATTAATCAAAACGGCATTACCTTGTTGTGTGATAAGTATGTTGATGGCTATTCATCGAGAATAATTGAATTATACCGTAGAGACAAGTCGTCTAGCTGGAGGGGCATCTATCTCACTTTGTTGTCGGCCAATGGTCGAAATGATCGTTTGGCGAAGGATTTTATTTTTAACGAGGCCAAAAACGTCGTCAATTGGAAACAACGCCCCCCAATTGGAGACCCCGCTTATTCCGACTGGGAGTTACAGGCATCATTAATCAACGCCTTGGGGTACTTTAATTCTGATGCCACGGTGGAGTTTCTGTTGTCTATAGCTGCTGACAATCGGCATCCAATGCAGTCGGAATCAATTAGCGCACTCGGAAATACAAATTCAAAAATGGCATTTGAGTTCCTCTGTCGGCAGATACTTCAAGATGATAAAAATCGTCATACATACAGGCAGGCGTTAAACAAATATGGCGACATTGCTGCGGTACAGGTCTTGCAACAAGCGTATCGAGGGGAAGTGAGAGAATGGGAAATCCAGGAAACAAATGATGTCATTGCCCATCTACGGGAAATGCAGGAAGATAGCGCCAAGGTGCCATTGATCCAAAGTGGTTCACCGAAGTGATGGATGTCATGTCTTAATCCACCCCTCGCCCCTCGCCCCCCAGTCTGCTCAGCCCACACCGGGGGACGCGGACGCGGCTGGCGGGTGAACGAGGCGACTGGTTGAGGGGGTTGCGGATAGGGCCGGTCAACTACGCTGCGAACTAGGATCTCCATGGGCTTCTTCGGCGGCTCCCAACCCAAGCGTCCGGCATCGCGCCGCCCTGCTCCCAGGCCGACGCCCTCGCCGTCCTTCGACGCCGAGAGCGACAAGGCCATGGCCCAGTTGCAGCTTCGGACCAGCGCCCACGTCGGCGCGTGGCACATGGACGAGTGCGCGTGGACGGTCGATCAGGGCACCGGCCAGATCACCTTCACGGACACGAAGCGCGGCATTGTCGCCACGGCTCCGGTCCAGATCATCGGCACCTACAACACCGAGGACTCGACGTGGCTGTGGGCCTGGGCGAACTCGTCCATGGAGGCCGCCCTGGTGACCGACGCCCAGAAGCTCAAGGCGTATGGGGCCGAGAAGGGGTACGCCAAGCTGACGGCCGCGAAGATGAAGTGCGACGAGATGACCGCCTGGAAGCTCGCGGCGATGGCCTGCATGGTTTGCGGGCAGCAGGGAGCCTATCGCGGGCCGGCTGGGACGACGATGGTGTTCATGACCTTCGGGACGGTGGCGATGAAGAAGTTGGGGAAGGGGTAGATGACCCAGCCCGCAAAGTTCCAGTTGTTGATCGACACCTGCGTCTGGCTGGATGTCGCCAAAGATCACCGTCAGGTTCCATTGCTGGCTGTGCTCGACGAACTCACTTCAACTGGCGCTGTCTCATTGATTGTCCCTCCAATCGTGCTCGACGAGTTTTTGCGGAACAAGGAGCGCATCGCAAAGGAGAGCGTCAAGAGTCTGAGTTCGCATGTTCGCTTGGTAAAGGATTCAGTCGAACGGGTTGGAGGCGATAAGCGGAGTACCAAGCGTGCCTTGGCTATGCTCGATGATGTGGATCATCGGATACCGATTATCGGTGGGCACGCAGTTGGGGTTCTGGAACGCATCGAACGGTTGCTTAGGGGAGGTGTCAGTCAGGCGGCATCTGAGGATGTCGCTGCGCGTGCTGTTCAACGTGCGCTGAACAAGAAGGCCCCATTCCACCGCAATAAGAACTCTATGGCAGATGCGCTGCTGATTGAGACGTATGCTGCTGTAGTCCGCCAGTCGCCTTCGCGTAGCAGGTTTGGGTTTGTCACACTGAATAAGTCGGACTTCAGCATCGACGGCGGTGACCAGCAGTTACCGCATCCAGACTTCTCGGGGATGTTCTCTCGGATCAAATCACTCTACTTCATCAGCCTGCCAGCAGCCCTTCGCAGAGTCGATCCACGACTGGTGGGGGAACTGCTGCGAGCGCACGCATGGGTCGAGGAACCAAGGGGACTCACCGAAATCCTAAGTGCACTGGATCTGCTGTTTCATCAGGTGTGGTATAATCGGCATCAGAACCTCCGTATCCGCGTAGAGCGTGGGATGGCAAAGGTTGTGGATGTCGAGACCTATCCACGGCCGTGGTGCTGCGGATGCGGCCGGACGCGACACGGTCGTGGTCGAGCGGTGGTGGCGCGCGTATCCGCCGCAGCGCTTGCGCGATGGCACGCCGGTGGCGGCGACGGCGGCGCAGATCCGCTCGCAAGCCACGGACGCGGGGTGGGTGGCGAAACGCCGCGAGCGGCTGGGCGATCTCGGCTGGCTGATGAAGTCGTTGAAAGAGGACATCTCACGGCGGGCGAACCGCGAGGATGGCTGCACCGGGGCGTTCTGGGAGGGGCGCTTCACCAGCGTGCCGCTGCTCGACAACGCGGCGCTGGTCGCGTGCATGGCGTATGTCGACCTCAATCCGCTGCGGGCGGGCCTGGCCTCGACTCCCGAATACAGCCTGCACACCGGTGGCCGGGTGCGCATCCGGGCACGGAACCGCTGGCAGGCGGCGGCGAAGCTGCGGCTACGCGGGCGTTCAGCGGCGGAAGTCGGGACGCTACTCGCCAAGGTCGGGCTGGAGCGTGACGCGCGGCACGCCGAGGACGGCTTGTGGCTGGCTCCGCTGGCGCGCTGCGTCGCGGCCGCTGCGGAGGGCGAGCCGGTGCCTGGTATCGAGGGTGCGCTGACGCTCGATGACTACCTGTGCCTGCTCGACGCCACCGGCCGCTCGCTGGCGAAGGGCAAGCGGGGCGTGATCGATGCGCGCCTGGCACCGATCCTGGCGCGGCTGGATCTGCGGGTCGAGGATTGGATCGCGACCATGGTGGGCTGGCGGATGCTCTGGGGCGGCAGCGCGATCGGCACCTGGGCGACGCGGCAGGCCGAGGCGGCGCGGCGCGGGCTCGACTGGATCCGCAACCGTTGCCCGCTGTTCGACAGACGGAGCGCTGTGGCCTAGGCGGCTGTGGTGCGTGGCTGGCGGCTGATTGTCCCAGGGCTTCCGTCGAGGCATGGACCCGATCTGCGCCCGTATGTGATTATACATTTAAAATCGTCACATTGTCGCATTTTTATCGTATTTTCGCAATAATGTTGATTCAGACATATACCTCATTATACATATGCCAGCATGGAGCATCGCATGCCGACCGCGCCCCAGACCCTCTTCATCCGTGAAGCCGAACGCATCCTCGATCTCGCGATCAGCGAGCGGGTGAACGCCCTCGGCGGCTACGGGCCGGACGGCGAAGTCGTCTACGACGGGCATCCCGACGGCTGCCCCTCGGTGCTGATGACCGCGCTCGACGGGGCCAAGGCGACGTTCATGTCCAACGGCTCGATCGCCTTCGAGGTCAAGCTCGCCAACGGCATGGAGGTGCGCGTCCTCGATGGCCACTTCGACGCGACCGAGAAGCGCGAGCTGGGCGTGCCGTCCAACAACCTGTGGCTGCGCCTGGCCGACGGCACGGTGGCCGGACTGGTCGATGCGCAGGGGGGCTTCGGCCTGGCGCCGACGGCGATCCGCATCGTCAAGCTGGGCGATCCGCAGCGGGCGATGTGGTTCTGCGCCACATTCGCCCCGCGCCCTGGCGTGTCGTTCCGCACCGCGGTGCAGTTCCGCCTGGTCGCGACCCCGGCTGGCCCGGCGCTGCTGCGCCTCGCCTACCTGGCCAACACCGGCAAGAAGCCGCTGACCGGCGACCTGTGGAGCTGGTTCAACCTGCACGGCACGCAACGCTTCGTCTACAACAAGGAGATCTGGTACGACGCCGGCCTGCCGCTGACGCCGAGCGAGACGGTGGTCTCGTGCACCGTCCCCTACAGCGACATCGTGCAGGTGAAGCGGGTGTCGAGCGCCACCGGACCGGGTTTGCGCGCCATCGAGGCGACCTGCGACTACACCGCCTTCGTCGGCGACTCGGGCTGCAGCTCGCGCGCGCCGCTGGCGGTGCGCCAGGGCGCACTCGGCTCCGGGGCCGGCGACCGGCTCAGCCGCTTTTCCATCGCCACCATCGCCGCCAACCGCTTCGCCGTGCGGTTGGCGCCGGGCCGGGCCACGCACCTGGCGCAGGAGCTGCTCTACATCACCGCGCCCGAGCGCTGCGATGCCTTCCGCAAGCGCTCCGGCTGCCCGCATCCCGACTACCCGCGGGTGGCCAAAGCCTTCGCCGCCGCCGCCGACGACGTGGTCAAGCGCACGCCCGGGATCACGCAAACGCTCGCCGGCCTGGCCGCGGCCGCGGCGCCGCCACCGCCGGCCTTCGCCGTCGAACTGCCGCGCCAGCCGGTGGTCAGCGCATATGTCCGCTCGCTGTGGACCGGAGTCGCCGAGCTCTACGAGAACTGCCGCGCGCATGGCGCCAAGCTGGCGCAGGGCATCGAGCTGGGCACACGCGACCGGGGTCAGGACATGTGGCCGAAGCTCAAGGAGGATCCGGCACGGGTGCGCGCTGACCTGGTCCACGCCCTCGGCTTCCAATACCGCACGGTCGCGGATGGGCACACCTGGTCGTCGCCGCTGACCCGGCGCGAGAAGCTGCACGGCATGTTCCCGCGGCAATACCCCAGCCGCTGGGACGACCGCACGGTGGAGGTGAAGAACGACAACCGGCCGTACAACGACAGTCCGATCTGGCTGGTCGACTCGCTCAACCTCTACGTGCGCGAGACCGGCGACCTCTCGATCCTCGGCGAGAGCGTCCCCACCGCTCGCCTGACCCAGCCCGACACGCCGGAGACCTCCGGCCTGATCGGCGGCGATGAGCGCTTCACCGTCGCCGAGACCGTGGTCGGCATCTTCGACGCCTACCGCCGCCAGGTCGAGGACTCGCCCTACGGCCTGGTCCAGGCGATGTACGGCGACTGGTGCGATCCGCTCGACATGTTCGGCACCTCGGTGGTGGGCGATGCCACCACCCGCGGCGTCGGTCGCGGCGTCCAGGTCCGACTCAGCGCGCACGTCTTCGCCACCCTGGTCGAAGCGCTCGACACGCTCAGCGTACCCGGCGCCCGGCTGCCCACCGGCGTCATCGCCGCCCTGCCCCGCCTGCAGGCGCTGGCCAACGCCATCCGCCGCAACGCCCTGCGCTTCGCTTGGGAGGATGGCCAGCACGCCGGCTTCATCTGCGTCATCCACGAGCTGAAGGCCGACGGCTCGCGGCCGGACTACGCCGCCGGCGGGATCGGCTACACCCTCGGCTCGATGCGCGGCAGCGACTTCGATGGAGCCAAGCGCCGCGACATGACCGTGCTCGCCTACGGCCTGCGCATGCTGCAGCTGTCGCGCGACTGGCTCGAACCGGTGACGGGCGCGCAAGGGAAGATCGACGCCATCTTGCGCACCTGCGACCGCTATATGTTTGCACCGAAACTCGGCCTGCGCCTGCTGCACCCGGCGATCGCCAACAACGCCGAGGCCGTGCGCCTGGTCGGGCGCATGGGTGTCCTCCCGGCAGGTTGCGCCGAGAACGGCGAGTACCATCACGGTCAGATGATGATGCACCGTTTCCGCCTCGGCCTGCCCGGGCAGGCCGAGGCCGCCTGGGAACAGTTCCTCCCCATGCTCTCGGCCACGCGCGACGAAGGGCTGGCCGGCCCGTTCGAGATGCCATCGACATCCTATGCCTCGGATAGCGACGATCCGCACTTCGGTAAGGGCATGTACTTCGGCCTCTCCGGCTCGACCGACTGGATCATCGAATATTTCCAGGAGATGGCTGGACTGGAGCTGTCGTTGCACGACGCGCGCCGGCCCGCGTTGCGCATCGTCCCACGCTTGCCCGCCGCCCTCGGCGGCGAGTTGACGCTGCGGCGCGTCCTGCATGTGGCGCAGGATGGCGGTTACCGCCGCGTCCCGCTGACCGTCGCCATTCGCAGAGGCAAGACCGCGCGGATCAGCATCAACGGCGTGGCCGCGACGCAGGCGGCGGTCGCGTCCCTCGCGGGCATCGATCGCCTTGACATCGTCATCGAGGCCGTTCCGTGAAGACCGTGCGCTGCGCCGGCCGCACCTTATCCTGAGGAAGCAACCATGAGCGAACTGCGTCTCGAGACCCTCACCATGCCGGCGGCGCCGATCGGCCCCGAGTCACCGCATCCGCAGTTCAGCGGCCCGCCCAACGCCAACTCCCCGTCGCGGGAGAAGGTGCATGCGGACGTGCCGCTGGTGGCGACGCGCTATCTCGGCTACGGCGGCCGGCCCACCGCATTGCCCTACAAGCTGCAGGACGATCTGAGCCGTGAGCGCGCGCCACGCGCCTTCCAGGTCGCCGTGCTCGAAAACGACAAGCTGCGCGCCACCTTCCTGCTCGAGGCCGGCGGCCGGCTGTGGTCGCTGGTGCACAAGGCGAGCGGACGCGAGCTGCTGCATCGCAATCCCGTCTACCAGCCCGGCTATCTCGGCATCCGCTGGGCCTGGTTCAGCGGCGGCGTCGAGTGGAACTTCTGCTGGCCCGGCCACACCCCGCTGACCTGCGAGCCGCTGTTCGCCGCCCGCACCAGCCTCGCCGACGGCACGCCGGTGCTGCGCATGTACGAGTACGAGCGCGTCCGCGGCATCGCCTACCAGCTCGACTGCTGGCTGCCCGACGGCAGCGATGTGCTGCTGGTGCGCGTCGCCATCCGCAACCCCGACGACCGCACCGTGCCGGTCTACTGGTGGTCGAACATGGCGGTGCCGGAGATCCCCGGGATGCGCGTCCTGGCCCCGGCCGAGTCGAAGTTCCGCTTCGCCTACGAGAGCGGCTGCATGGAGCTGCATCCGCATCCGCTCAGGAACGGCGTCGATAGCTCGATCCCGCAGAACATCCCCACCGGCAACGACGACTTCTACTACGTCCCCGACAACCGGCAGCCGTGGATCGCGGCGCCGGGACCGGATGGCCGCGGCTTGTTCCAGGCCTCCTCGGGTGGCCTGCGCGGACGCAAGATGTTCGTCTGGGGGCAGCTGCCCTCGAGCCACTTCTGGCAGGAGTTCCTCAATACCGCCGGCCACCCCTACATCGAGATCCAGGCCGGCATCGAACGCACCCAGGCCTCGTGCCGGCCGCTGCCCGGCGGCGAATGCTTCGAATGGGTCGAGGCCTACGGCATGATCGAGACCGACACCAGGATCAGTCACGGCAGCTGCTGGTCGGCGGCGTGGAAGCACGCCGATGCGCTGATCGCGCGCCAGGCGGCCGAGGAGAAGCTGGAGGCGATCCTGAACGAGACCCGGCCCATGTCGCTGGCCGCGCCGGAGCGGCTGCTGCACCGCGGCGGCGGCTGGGGCGCGCTGGAGCTGCGCCGTCGCGCCCGTTCCGGCGAGCGTCCGTTCTGCGGCCCGGCCCTGCCGTTCCCCGCCGACACCCTCGGCCCGCAGCAGGCGCCGTGGCTCGCCCTGCTGGAGCGCGGCGCGTTGCCGGTGCCGCCGGTGACCGAGGACCCGCTCTCCTACCAGATCCAGGAGCAGTGGCAGAACCTGCTCGAGGCCTCGGTCGCGGCCAAGACTGGCGACAACTGGTTCGCCCAGCTCGAACTCGGCATCATGCATCTCGCCGCCGGCCGCCGCGCCGAGGCCTGCGCAGCCTGGGAGGCCTCGCTGCGCCATGCCGACAATCCCTGGGCCCAACGCAACCTCGGCCAGTTCGCTGTGCAGGGGAAGGACTGGGCGGCGGCGCAGACGCATTATCGCGCCGCCCTGGCCGCCCGGCCGGACGACTGGCGCATGGTCATCGAACTCGCCCGCGTGCTGCTCGCCGCCAACGATCCAGCCGCCTGCCTGGCCCTGATCCAGGGCGCCCCGGCGGCGGTGCGCGCGCGGCGACGGGTCCAGCTCACCCTGGTCGAGGCGGCGCTCGCGCTCGACCAGCTCGAACTTGCCGAACCGATCCTGCGCGACGAGACGCTGTTGGCCGATGCGCAGGAAGGCGACTCATGGGTGTCGAGCCTGTGGTTCACCTTCAAGGCCAAGTCGCTCGCCCGCGAGACCAAGACGACGGTCACCCCGGAGCTGCTGGCGCGTGTGCGCAAAGAGTTCCCGCCGCCGCGCCACCTCGACTACCGGATGTCCTGAGCTATGAGCGGCCGCATGCCAACGACCCAGGCGGAATGGGGCCGCGCCGTGCGCGGCTTCGACGAGCACCTCACCGTCAGACGCATCGCTGCGACCTGGAGCGAAATGCGCTGGATGTCGACCAAACGCTTCCTGCGCCATGCCGAGACGGTGGCCGGCTGGATGCGTCGGGATGGCCTCAGCAACGTCGAGGTGATCCGCCTGCCCAGCGACGGGCGCACCGCGTTCGGTGGCTGGGTCCTGCCGATGGCGTGGTCACCGCGCGCCGCTCGTCTGGAATTGCTCGACCCAGCCGACGGCGGGCCGCGCCTGCTCGCCGACTGGCGCACCTGCCCGCACCATCTGGCGATGTGGAGCGCGCCGACGCGACGCGGTGGCGTCACCGCCGAACTGATCGGCGCCGCCCAGGTCGCCGCCGGCGCCAGCCCACGCGGCCGCATCGTGCTGCTCGACGGGAATCCCGACGTCCAGCACGTCATTGCCTTGCAGCGGGCCGGCGCACACGGCTTCATCACCGACTTCGTGCGCACCTACAAGAACATGCGCGACGAACAGGATGTCGCTGATGCAGTGGCCTACCTCAACGGCGCCCAACCGCAGTGGCGAGTGCCAGCACGCGACCGTGGCTTCGGCTTCGCCATTTCGCCGAATGCCGGACGCCGCCTGCGCGCGCTGCTGGCTCAGGGACCCGTGCGACTGCATGCCCTGGTCGACGCCGAATTGGGCGAGGGCGAGCTGCCGATGATCACCGGCCGGCTGCCCGGGCGCACCAGCCAGGAGCTCATCATCACCGGCCACATCGACGAACCGGGCGCCAACGACAACGCGTCCGGCCCGATGCTGGCGCTGGGCGTCGCCCGCACCCTCGCCCGCCTGGTGCGCAAGGGCTGGAAGCCGGAGCGCGGACTGCGCTTCTTCTTCTCGGTCGAGGCGCGCGCGCTCAATGCCCTGCTCAACCTGCGGCCGGCGATGTTCGCCAACGGCGTATGGGGCCTCAACCTCGACATGCACGGCTGCGACCACCGCAAGGTGCGCTCGCGGCTTGATTTCTGCCCCAACGGACCGCCCCTACCCGATCCGCTGATGCCGCTGCTGCTGCGCAGCCTGCCGAAGATGCATGGCCGGCAGTGGCGGGTCGGGCCGATGGTCGACGACAACAACATGGGCGATCCGGCGGTCGGCGTGCCAACCACCATGATCGGGCAGGGGCCCGACCTCACCTACCACACCAACAAGGATACGCCGGAACACATCTCGCCGGCGGCGGTGCGTCGCCTGGGCCTGTGGACCAGTGCCCTGCTCGGCCGCCTGTGCAGCGCTGGGCCGCGTGAAGTGGTCGGCTTGGCCCGCATCAGCCATGCCTGGTCGATGGCCAAGCTGGACGAATTGGGCAAGGCCGGCGCCGAGCCCGCCACCCTGCGTCACCACGTCGCACAGGAGCGTCGCCGCCTCGACGGCTTCCGGCGCTGGATCGCCGACGAACCCTTCCCGTGGGTCGGCACGCCGCCGCCACAGCTGCGCAGCGACCACCTCAGCGAAGGAGAGGCCGCACGGCAGGCGCTGACCGCGCTATCGCGCGAACTCGCCCAGCGCGCTCCGTCAGCTCCACCGCTCCCGGCCCCCACCGATCGCTTCGCCAGGGAGGCGGCGCGGCTGGTGCCGCTGAAGACCTATCGCGGCTTCTTCGCCGCCGAGAGCCTCGACGAGGCGGCGCGGAACCGTCTGGAGACGGCGGCCGGTGGCCGCTTCTGGTGGTCGTGCCCGGCCTGGCTCGACTGGGCGCTGTGGTGGAGCAACGGCAAGCAGACCCTGGCCGACATCGCCGAACTGCTGCGCCACGAGGGCCGTCCGGTACCGGCCGAACGGCTGGTCGCGACGTTCCGCATCCTCGCCGAGCTCGGCTTCGTCCGCTTCCGCCCGCGCCTCGCCGGGTCCGACATCCGCCGCGCGTTGCGCCAGGTCGGGGTGAAGCCGGGCATGCTGCTGATGGTGCACAGCTCGCTGTCCGCCTTCGGCTACGTCGACGACGGCTCGGCCGCCTGCATTGGCGCGCTGCGCGGCGCGCTGGGCAAGCGTGGCACCCTGGCCATGCCGACGCACTCGGGCAACGTCCTCGGCCGTGCGCCCTACGATCCGGCGACCAGCCCGTCACTGGTCGGCGCGGTCACCGAGGCCTTCCGCAAGCTGCCCGGCGTGCTGCGCAGTGGCCATCCCACCCACTCCGTGGCGGCGCAAGGACCGCTGGCGGCCGGACTCACCGCCGGCCACGACGCAAGCATGGCGCCACTCGCCCGCGAGGGCTTCTGGGGCCGCTTCGTCGAAGCCGATGGCTGGGTGCTGATGATGGCGCCGCAGAAGAGCAACACGCTGATGCATGCTGCCGAACTGTGGAGCGGCGTGCCGCTGCCCAGCTACACGGTGCCGTCGCTCGCAGGGGGGCGCTGGAGCACCCGCGTCGTGCCGCACGGCCCCTGGCACATCAACTGGTTCCCGCAGCTCTACGCCGCGCTGCGCGAGTCAGGCCGTCTGCGCACCGCGCCTCTGGGCGAGGGCGAGATCCAGCTGATGCGCGGCCGGGACGTCGTCGAAGCCGGCCTGGCCCTGTTCCAGGCCGACCCGCTTCGGGTATGCAAGGAGCGCTGCTCATGCATCTTCTGCCGCTCGGTGCGCGCCGCGTCGGTCAGCAGCTGACGCAGCGTTTGTTGCCGTGGCCGATTTGGCCAGGCGGCACGCCTTGGGCGAAGAGCCATATGGGCAGGCCGGTCAGCGATTGTGCAACGGCAAGGTGGCGTTGTCCTGCGATTCCAGCCAGCGGAAGTACAGCAGCCGCTGCTCGGCGGAGCCTCCGCCGCCGAACTGCATGCCCTCGGGATCGACGGTGAGGACGGACTCGAGCGTCTCCTGCGCCAGCGGCTTGCGGTAGAGGTTGTCGTAGATCGAACCTCTGACGAACACCCGGTAGAAGCGGCTTTTGCCGATGTAGAAGCAGCCGGTGAAGGAGAACCAGGGATTGCTGCCGGTCGCAGCGGGGAATGCGCTGTACGGCGTCGGTGCGGGACCACGGCCGGAGGCGTCCGCGCGCTTCCAGCGATCCGTCCGATACAACTGCTCCGCCGCCGTACGCTCGAGGACGTTCTGGTCGTAGCACGAGCACTGGACTTCGGTGTCACCGTCGAAATCCAACGGCCGGAAATCCCCATACTTGGGAGAAGATCCGAGGAATGACATGCGGAAGTCGTTCAGCATCCGTTCCATCACCTTCGCGCGTTCCGCGGAGGATACGCCTGACGTCTTGATGAGGTCCTTGGTCACCAGGCTCTTGATCGTGTTGCTCACCGGCCGGGAGTAGACCTGCCAGATCGCCTTGTTGCCCTGCAGGGAGAACACCAGCGGGTTGTCGGCGCATGGCAGGCCGGGATTGTCCATGCTCTCCCCCATCTCCCGCAGGAACAGCCTGTCGATGTCCTCGATGGTCCTGCACTTCAGGGGATCGCGCAGGCTCGGGTCGGCGAATCCGGTCCGGGGATCGAAGGCCTCGTTGGGATACTGCACCCAGGTCGCGCGGGCGTAGGCCGCGGCGAAGGTCATGGCGGTGACCATGTCGAGGAAATAGCTGTATTTGTACGTCCATTTGTCGGGGTCGAGACGCTGGACCACCAGCGTGCGGTTTCCCGGTGGAGCCGATTTCGGATCATCCTCGGTCCAGCTGTAGTCTGAACCGCTGGTGAAGAGCAGGGGATTGAGCGTGGTCGAGCAGCGCCCTGGGGTCGGGGCGCCGCCATAGCCGGTATCCACGTCGATGTAGCGCCCCACGTCGTCCAGCCGGTCCGACAGGGCTGCGTCCTCGCCGGGATCCAGAACACCGTTGCCGTTGGCATCCTCGCCCGGATCGAGTCCGCCGTTCCCGCGATCGCCGCGCAGCAGTTCGCCGGGATAGCATTGCGTCAGCGTGCGCGTGTCCGGCAGGTAGTAGTTCGGGGAGACGGCGCCGCCGCCATCCGGGACGGGGAATTCCGACAGCCCGCTGCAAGCCTGTCCGTTGAGGATGTCCAGGCCGGGCAGCTGCTGGGTGATGTCGATCGTGCTGGTCTGATATGGCACCGTGTCGTAGGTGTCGAGCCCGTTCACCGTGCCGATGCGCCGATAGCATTCCTTCTTCACCCAATGCAGGCGCTTGAGGTACGGCGGGAGATAGGCGGACAGCATCTGCGAGATGGTCTGAGGCGTCGCCGTCAGCAGATTGACCTGCCACGGGGTGTTCACCCTGCCCTGATACCATTTCCAGGTGTTCGGCGCCGCTGACGAATGCTCGAGGGGCCGTCCGAAGAGGGACCAGGACATGGCCTGGTTGATCCGCGGCTGGAGCAGGTCCGCAGAGGCGCCGTCCTGATCCGGATCATTGCTGTTGAGCTGGTAAGTGCTGCTCGGGTAGCGCGTGCCCCGAAGCGAGAAGAGCAGGTCCCACCACGAGTATTGCGGCCCCATCTTGGCATGCGCATACGGCCACGACCAGGGCTGGCCGACGGGGGTGAGGACTTGGCCGCCGGCTGCGGACGGGGTGATCGCGGGGAAGGTCGGATCGGCCGAATTGTCGAAGCCGAAGAGGGTGCCGCCGGTCGTGTAGCTCGCCTTGTCGTAGGTGAACCACCCCCACCAGCGGCGATTCGCGCTGCCGGTGAGCCAGAACGGCATGTCCTTCTCCGTGCTCCGGAACATCTGCGGAAAGACGGCCGGCTTCCCATCCGCCACCGTCCGATCGACATTGGTGGCGTTGCCGCGTCCGCGGAAGATATGCGCGATCCGCAGGGAGGCGGTCCTCGAATACTGTGGATTCTGGTTGTTCCAGTAGCTGATCGGCATGGCCATGTTCTCCAGCACATAGCCGGAGTAGTCGAGCCAGTTGGGAATGACGCGGTAATCGTTGACCGGATCGGTCCAGTCCACGTTCATGCTCGCACGGGGATTGATCAGCAGATGCCCGTTGAGGTCTTCGATCCCGACCGCGTAGCGCAGGCGGTAGCGAGCGGCCTGACGCTGCTGCAGCGCGGAACCGCTGGTCAAGCGGCAGAGCGTGTCGTCCAGATACAATCCGTTCTCGTGGTCCGCGGCGTTCGCGCTGGTCAGGTCGGTGAAGGGGAGCGGGGCGACGGGTACGGGATTCGCAGCACCCGGATTCTGCCGCTGCGAATTGTAGCGGTTCGCCTCGATGTAGCGGCCCCTGCCGTCATAGATCGCCATGCCGGACGGGCACTTGTAGCTCGCCATGTATTCGTGCCAGCGGATGTAGTACTGGTCGATCGGCGTGGCATAGGCCTGCACGAGCGGGCTTTCCGACTGCACGTCGTCCCAATCCAGGGCGTCCTGCTGGGTGTAGTTGAGGACGTTCGGCTTGGTCAACGAGGTGAATGGGGCGCGGTAGGGGCCGTCGAGGAAGGTGGGCGGGTCGGTCACCGTCTGCACCCCGCTGCCGGTGGCGACATCAAGCGAGGCCTGGTTGTAATCGGCCAGGATCTGCTCGACCGCATGCGTCAAGCCGCTTTGGGCTGCGGTGCGCGCCATGGCGATGTACAGGTCGCTGCGTCCCGCCATGACATGCTTGCTCGCGCTCTTGAGGAAGGCGTAGCTGACCATGATGGCGAAGCTCGCCAGGGCCAAGCATAGCAGCAGTGCCGATCCGGAACGGGGTGAATGCACGGGTTTTCTCGCGTCAATAAGGGGAGAACGCGGGCGTGGAGAAGCTGAAGCTGTAGGTGCAGGAGACGCCGGTGCCCTCGGGCGGTGGGGGGTCGGCAAGGGTGAAGCGGACGCGGACGATGCCCGGGCGGTCCTCCAGGCCCGTCTGGCTCCTCCCGTCGATGAAGCTGCCCGGCGCCGACCAGGCCAGATCGGCAGTGGGGGAGGCCGTTCTCGTCGCCCCGTCGAGGTTCTGCAGTTCAACGCGGAAGTCCGCGCAATTCTGCAGCAGCGGCGACGAATTCAGGATCAGATCGTCATAATCGCCGACGTCGCTCGTCTCGTTCGACTGCCATGCATTCGCATTCAACGTAGCAATCGGATCGCCAGTGTCGTCCCGCCTGAGCTGCGGGATGGCGATGAATCCCGTCAGGTAGTCGTCGGGCATCTTCGATCCGCCGACAATGTTCCAGTAGTTCCGCGCCGGCCCCGAGCTGATGCGCGTCCAACGGACCCTGCGGTTCTCCGACACCCGCAGGGCGTTCGATGCGGCGCTCCAGTGCCAGCGCGACCAGGTCAGGTCCGTGGTCATCATCTGTGTATTGCAGCCTGGCGCAGCCTTCAGATCGACATTGTCGAAACGCGGATACTTGCTGCGCATGAAGAGGAGCTCGACCGATTTGCTGCCCTTGTCCGAGGTCAGCCACAGCGCCGCACAGGGATGGATCGCTGCGATCTCGCCGCCCAGCCTGATCTGGGCCGTGGCTGCGGTCGCGTCCATCGCCTGGATAGCCTGGAGCCGATGCGTCGTCGTCAGCATCTGGGCCACGACCATGGTCGCGACTGCGACGAGGGCGACCACCAGCGCCGTCGCGACCAGCAGTTCGATCAGGGTGAAGGCGGCCCTCGCCATCACGGCGTCCTGCGCAGCAGCCGCCGGTTCATCGACAGTACGGCATCGCCGTTCTGGCCGTTGTACACGTCGACGTTGACGGTCACCGAGCGCAGCCTCGCGGAACCGTCGAGGATGACGGGGTCCACCTCGGTCCGCACCACCCACAAGCCGTTGAGATACCCGGAGGTCGAGGCTCCGTTCGGCGACAGCGACGGATCGGTGCTCAGCGGGGAGGGATCGACCAGGACCGCGGTCGCCGTCGCCAGGGCCAGGGTCTGGGCCCGGGACTTCGCCACCAGTCGCAGCCCGTAGAGCGCCAGTCCGCAGGCGGAGATCAGGCCCATGGTCAGGACCATGACGCACGCCAGCACCTCGATGAGGGTGAAACCGACCGTGCGGGGCTTCATGGGATCGCCCACCAGGTGCGGTGCTGCAGCATGCCGGGAGTGACGCGATCGGATACGGGCCACCCCCGCGGCTTCATCTTCTCATCGTTCAACTGGTGATTGATGTAGTTCACGGTCGTCACCGGCGTCGACCTGTTCCACACGGCGAGGCTCTTCCCCCAGATCTGCGCGCGGTTCTGCCAGGCGCTGCCGGTGAAGGTCGAATCGAACAGCTGCCCGTTGTCGGTCGTCTTGACCCGGACGATCCGCACCGCTCCGTGTACGCTGATTCCGACGCGGTAGATCGGCAGCATCGAACGCAGCGCGGCGAGCGCGGTCGGATAGCTGTTGGTGTCGGCCGGCGGATCGGCCGCCAAGGTGATCCAGAAGGTGCCGGTGCGATCGACATAGGTCGTCGCCTCGCGCTGGTATTTCGACAAGTACGGATCGGCGGCGGACGAGTCCGAGAAGTTGGTCTCGTAGGCCTTGCCGCTGCACATGTCGCCCGGGCCTGAGTCCTCGCGGCTGTGGGTCGCCAGCGGCCAGGTGAACGCGCCGCTGGGTGGTTGCATGAAGATGCTGGTGCGCCAGAACCCCGAGGCCGTCTTCCGGTAGTAGGTCTCGCGCAGGCGGAACCAGTCGTCGGTGACCGTGCCATCCGAGCGGAACACCAGGACGTAGTCCATCCACTCCCCGTTGATCAGGGCGCGCGGCTCGCCCTTGCGCAGCATGGTCCAGAACGAGTTCGTGTCTGCGCCATCGATCACGCCTGGCGTCCCCGCGTTGGGGTTGTCCGTCAACACCACGCGATCCCAGGGATTGACGCAGCCGACGATCGGGCCGTCCCAGCCCTCGTAGCAGAAGGCGGAGCGGTTCACCGCCCTGCCGTTGGGCGTGACCGTGCCGTTCACCGCCACATCGGGATCGTATCCTCCCCAGGCGTACAGGCGTCTCGTCGTGGCATCCCACCAGCCGAACCACGGCCGCGGATAGGTCGGGCCGTACCAGCCACCGGCATCGGGCAGGTAGTTGTCGCCGTTGTCCTGGTCGGTGAGGGCGAGGAACCGGACCTTGCCCTTGGCCAGCCGATGCGGCTCATCGACCCAGGCGCGGTTGACCAGATCGAGATGGGTCTGCAAGGGAGGAGAATTGCCGACACCGAGGTCGCCGCCGGTGATCTCGTTGGTCATCGTCTTCAGGAACGGCAGGGCCTTCAGGCCGGTTTCGGGGAGGGAGTCGGAGTTCTCTTCGCTCCATCGCGCCTCGGCCGGTCCGATCATCCGGTACCAGTGCCCGCCGCCCCCGTTGTTGAGGATGTGGCCGGTCGTCCCCGGGGCGTTGCAGATGTTGAAGACCACGCCGAAGCTGGTGTTCTGGCGGATCGCCCGCTCGCGCGCCTCGCGGCACGTCGCCGCCAGCTCCTCGGCCGCGCCCCGCACCGCCTCGTCGACCACCTGCTTGGGCGCCATCGAGAAGCCGATCCCGGTGAGCGTGACGATGATCGCGAGCACGACCAGCAGCTCGACCACGGTGAATCCCGACCGGCTCATGGCAGGCCTTTGTCGTAGTCGACGAGCGCCACGTTGTCCCGGTTGTCCCCTGCATCGCGCATCCAGTTGGCCTTGCCGTCAGGTCCGGCGCTCCACAACTCGAATTCCAGCTCCAGGCGCTGCGGGGCGTAGTTTCGCCGATCAGAATGGCGCAGGTTGCCTAGGTCCGGCAGTCCGCGCGCCGCATCGGCCTGGACCGGCTGCCGCGTGATCGAATCCAGACCGGGGCGACCGTCGGCGTCGGGCCCGAGCAGTGTCGTGCGGCCCAAGCTGTTCATGCCGAAGAACCGCGTGTCGAGCGAGATCGTGCCCTCGTGCCCGACCGATGCCGCGGTGCGCATACCCTCGATCACCTGGCAGACGTAGATCAGCGGCCGGCCCCACGCATCGAGGACCGCCGCGCCCCGGACGAAACGGGCCTCGACCTCGCCGGCCAGGTAGTCCTTGGCCAGGCCGGGATTCGCCGTGCTCGCTGCGACGGCATCCTTCAGCAACGGATCGGTGGACAGATGCGATGGGCCGGACTGGCGTTGCGGGCCGGTGATGCCGGTGTTGCCCGCATAGATCGCCATCCGGGCCCGCTCGGCGGCCATGCGGTTGTGCAACCGGGGTTTCGCGTTCCGGTCGTAGCTCGAGATGTCGGTCCAGTCGAAGGCCCAGCGCGAGCATCCGCTCGAGGCGTAGTTGGCGGCCGCGGCATCGGCATCGCGCATGACGCGGACGAAATCGGCCTGGCTGATGGTGGTGCCCAGCTGGTAGAAGAGGCGGTTCGTCCACGCTTCGCCGGCGGCCAGGTCGGCGTAGGCGATCTGGTAGGGATAGGGACCATGCTCCTCGCGGAACAGGCGGGCGGCCACATCCACTTTGGCCATCACCGAACGGGTCTCCGAGGCGCGGGCGAGGCGGTGGGCCATGTTGAGGAGCGGCAGCGCGACGCTGATCAGCATGACCAGGATGCTGCTCACGATCAGCAGCTCGATCAGGCTGAGGCCACTGTCCGCTCTCGCGAATGCGGTTCGCATACAGTATAGTAGTGGTTAATACCACCAATACCACAAGGAATACATATTGCTCAAACTAACCCAAATACGACTATCCCGCCGGCTCGTATCGTGAATAAATTCGCATTATTTCAAAATATTTGTCAATTATTATTTATATAATCTTGTATCTACCAGAATATTATTATAGGCGTCCCAGAGTCTACCATCGGGCCATTTTCAGCTCCGACGAGCGCTTCCGAAGGAGGCCTCCACTCCTTGCAACTCCTGGTGATCCATGTGGTAAGCTCTTGCTGGTCCACTTCGCTGGTCGAGCATCAGCCGCATGATCAAACTCGACCGAGGCTCCAAGGCCCCGCTCTACCAGCAGGTGAAATCCGCATTGCTCGAATTCATCCGCAACAGTGGCACGCAGCACGATCAACCCCTGCCATCGGAGCGCGAACTGGCCGAGATGCTCAAACTCAGCCGGCTGACCGTCCGACGCTCGATCGTCGAACTGGCCGCCGAAGGCGTGCTGCGCCGCATTCCCGGCCGCGGCACCTTCATCGTCGGCGGCACGCACGCGCCGACCGCGAACATCGCCCTGGTGTTGCCGAGCGCGGCCGAGACCAACATCGGCGGCGTCTTCCCCGCCCGCCTCCTCGGCGGCATCCTTTCCGCCTGCCGTCCGTCGGTCCTCTCACTGCGCGTCCTGCCCGACCTCGGTGACCTCCATGACGTCCAGGCCCTCATCGCCCTGTGGATGGAGTCCGACATGATGCGCACGCTCCTCGACACTGGCCTGCCAGTGCTGGCGTACGAGTGCTCTCCCTGTCCCTCGGTCCGTCCCTACGATGCGATCTCGCATGCCAACGAGAACGGCGCCGCCATCGCGGTCGATTCGCTGATCTCGCTCGGCCATCGCGATATCGCCTTCGCCATGCATCAGACCGGGGCCGCACGCGAGCGCCGGGCCGGCTGCGCACGCGCCATGGCCGCACACGGTCTGGCACTGCAGCCGGAGCGCGACTATACGGTAATGCCCTCGTGCGAAGCCGGCTATGCCTTCGGCCGACAACTGCTCGCCGACCCCGCCCGGGCGCCCACCGCGGTGGTATGCAGCGACGATCACACAGCCCACGGCATCCTCGCCGCCGCCACCGAGGCCCAGGTCGCCATACCGGGCTCCCTCAGCATTATCGGCTTCGGCGATCTCGGTCTGTTCAGCAGCCTGGCCTTGTCCTCAGTACGGATGGACATCCATGGCTCGGGACGCGACGCTGTGCGTCTGCTGCGAGAGCGCCTGCTCAATCCAACCATGCCGGCACGTCAGCATGTCCTACCCACTGAGTTCATCCGTCGGGCGAGCTGCGGCCCGTTGCGGCGACCCTGATGCTGCATCCTTCCCTTCTTCCCTTTTCCGCCGTTTTTATACTCACGATAAATGCTGTTAGCATGTGTTAGAGCTGCATCGGGCCGGCTCGGGGTGGCAGAGAGCGGTGCGTATCTGGGTTTTTCTACCCCCTGGGCTGCTGCATCACGGTGCCTTGGGTACGGGCCGGTCTCGTCCACCAGGGTCAGGTATTCATCGAGCGTGATGGCGGCGGTGAAGCCGCAGCCGTCGGGCTGGTCGATGGCTTATAAAAACCCAATGCAAGTTGTCGTCGGGTGCCTGTCCACGGACGGACGCGCCTGGGTATCGTGGTCGGCGTGCTCGGCGTCAAGGATGCCCTCGCAGGGCTCGGCGCTTCGCGTCCTTGACCCCTCCGCGCGCCTCCCTCGATGCCCTGTCGTGACCGGGAAAGGGAGGCTCTGGGTGGGCGGCAGCGCACGGGTGTTGCACTTCGACATAGAACTCAGGCCCGCGACGTCGTCGATGCTGCCATCCGCCGCGCCAGGGCCGCACGCTGAACCGGCCGGCGCCGTGCACGGCACAGGGCATCACAGCTTGTGCCGATCTATAGGCGATTATACATATGGAATCGCTGTGTAATCCGGTGTCCGTCCCGCCTCCACGGGAAAAGGAGCGGTTGTGCCCCATGCCTATGTCAGTTTCGGTGCAGTAGGCGACATCGCCTGTTCTGGCGAGATCGGTCGGCTGATGTTGGAGCGCGGTGGCCAGTGGCCGTTCGAGCGCGCCATGCTCGAGCTGGCCAAGGCGGACCTGCTCTTCGGCAACATGGAGTCGGTCAGCGTGCCGCCAGACGTGCCGGCGGAGCGCTTCGAGCCCGGCACCGCCGTGCTGCTGTCCATTCCACCCGGGCCGTTCTGCGCCCAGGCCCTGCGCCAGGCCGGCTTCGGCTTCCTCAATCTCGCCGCCAACCACGTGCTCGATGCCGGCTGCGTCGGCATGGAATACACGCAACGCTGCCTGGAAGAAGCCGGCATCGCCACCGCCGGGGTCGGCCAGACGCAGGCCGAGGCCCGGCGCCTGCGCGTGGTCGAACGTGGTGGACTGAGCTTCGGCTTCCTCTGCTATGCCGAGGACTCGAACTACGTCCTCGGCCACCGTGAGAACAGTCACGCCTTCTACGAACTGGAGAGCATCCTCCAGGATGTGGCCGAGAACCGTGGCCGAGTCGACATCCTGGTTGTTTCGATCCACGCCGACCTGGAGTTCATGCCCACCCCTTCGCTGCCGCGCCTGCGCGCCGCGCGCGAGATCGCCCGCGCCGGAGCGAAGATCGTGCTGCAGCACCACCCGCACGTGCCGCAGGGCGTCGAGATGGCGCACGGCGCGCTGATCGCGCATTCGCTGGGCAATTTCGTCTTCCCGGCGCACACTTGTCCCTACATGCGCGACAATGGACCGCACACCGCTTCGACCTTCCTGCTGCTGGCGCAGGTGACGCGGCAGGGTGTGACCTCGTTCGAGCGCATCCCCTTCCGCATCAACGAACCGCCCGAAGAGCGCCCCGCCCCCCTCGCCGGCGCGGCAGCGACGGAGATGCTGGCCTACTTCGCCCAGCTCGACGCCTGGTTGCAGGACGAGGCCTTCGTGCGCAAGACTTGGCGCGACATCTCCAAGCGGCACTTCGCCATCTACCTGCGGCGGGCGGCCAAGCAGCTGGAGACGCGCGGCGTCGACGACGTCATCGAGGACCTCGTCGGCCGCCTCTGCCTGGTCGCCGAGAACCGCAGCTGGATGCGCGAGATCCTCGAAGCTGCGCGCGAAAACTGGGCGGTCCAGCAGCGCAGCGACGCCAGCTGGCGTCGTCCGCTCGCCGTCGAGCAATCCCGTCTCGCCTCGCGTCCCGCCACCTGAAGGAACCGCATGCGCATCTTCATCGACGTCGATATGGAAGGCATCTCCGGTATCGCCACCCGCGAGCAGGTGGTGCGCGCCGACTCCCGCTACGAGGAGGCGCGGAGGATGGTGACCTGGGACATCAACGCTTGTGTCGAGGGCTGCTTCCGCGGTGGCGCCAGCCACGTCACCGCATGGGACAGTCACGGCAGCGGCCACAACATCATCTGGGACCTGGCCGATCCGCGCGCCGATTACCAGGTCGGCACCAACGACCTCGGCCGCCTGCACGACATCGGCGAGTACGATGCGGTCATCCTGCTCGGCTTCCACGCCATGGCCGGCGCGCGCTGCGCCGTGCTCGAGCACACCATGTCGTCGGGCTCGTGGCAGAACCTGTGGCTGAACGGGGTCAAGGCCGGCGAGATCGCCATCGACGCCGGCATCGCCGGTGATGCCGGCGTGCCGACGATCATGGTCAGCGGCGACGACAAGGTCTGCGCCGAGGCGCGGCAGTGGATTCCCGGTGTGCTCACCGCCCAGGTCAAGGTCGGGCTGTCCTCGGGCGGAGCCCGCATGCTCAGCAAAGACATGGCGCACCGCTTGATCACCGACACCACCGAGGCGGCCTGCCGCAAGCACCGTGAGATCAAGCCGCTGGTCCACGCCAAGCCGGTGACTATGCGCCTCGAACTGGTCGAGCGCGGGCGCATCCCCGGCCGGCCCGACGTGACTGTCGTGGACGGACGCACCTACGAGGTCAGCGGCGCTACTACCCGCGAGGCGCTCACCCGGCTGTGAAGCCGAGCGAGGGGAGGAAGAACGTGGCCTGAATAGCACGTCGACCCCAGGAATGTACGATATAGCACAACAGTGACGGCTTTGCGTCCGCGGTTGACGACGCTGTGAATCACAAGTCTATTCTATCGGCCAGATGGGACCGGTTCATCCGTCATTCTAGGACGCGAAAAACGAATTACCCTTCCATAAACCGTGCCCAGGTTCGGCATTAGCTTGATAGCCCGCAAGTACCTTCTGGGACTTAGGAGCCGAAGGCGTCGGCTCGCTCAATTGGGATACGGACAGATGTCCGGCCCCGTCCAACCAGTGAACTATCGGCCACACGTGGATCGGGTTGGCGATGACCTCGACTCCTACTGATCGACAATTAGCGTGTGTTGAAATGCCGGACGCGCGTGAACTATCGTCCCATGCCGACCCGCCGACGACTGGCCCGCACCAGCAAGATCCTCGGCCTACCGATCACCCGGCTGGTGCTCCGCGAGGTGCGTGACGGCGACGGCCGCCCCATCGCTACCGTCGACGACAGCGGACACCTCGACGCACTGCTCGAGCGACTGTCCACCCGGGTCGCGGCCGGCACAGCGCGGACCTATCGACCGTTCATCACCGCGTGGTGGTCGCTGTGCGAACGGCGGGACTGCGGACTCGACGATGATGCCCTGCTGCGCGGCTGGCTGCGGGCCATGACCACCGGAGCCGACGGCTGGGGCGTGTCCTCGACCCGCGTGGCCATGGCCGCCGTCACCGCCCTGCGCGGCCTGCTCGACCTGCCTGCACCGCTGGCCCATCACGGTTTCAAGACCTGGTTCGATGGTGAACTGCTGGTTCACCTAGCGGCCCCGCCGATGCGCAAAGCCCCCCTGCTGCGCGCTCCGCTCCTGGCTGCGCTCAAGCGCCTGCAGCTCGCCGCCACGCAGAGCGAGGACGCCATCAGGCTGCCCGCGTTGCGCGATCAGGCCCTCCTCCTGCTCGGCTTCTCGGCCGCCCTGCGTCGCAGCGAGCTGGCCACCGTGCGGGTCGACGATCTCACCATGACACCCGCTGGTGGTTGGGTGCTGCGGATCCGTCGCAGCAAGACGGACAAGGATCGCAAGGGGCAGACCGTGCCGATCTATCCGGCCAGCGACCCCCGGCTCGATGCCCTGAGTGCGCTGCAACGTTGGCGCACGGCAGCGCAGATCGGCACCGGTCCCCTGTTCCGGCGCATCGACCGCCATGGCGTCGTCGGTCTCCGGCCGCTCGATCCGTCCTCGATCCGTTTCATCCTCAAACGCATGAAGCTCGGCGACGACATCAGTCCGCATAGTTTGCGCCGTGGCTTCATCACCGAGGCGCGACTGGCCGGCGCGAGCAACGTGCAGATCCGCCGCGTCTCCCGGCATAAGGACGATCGCATGCTGGATACCTATACGGCCGACGTCGATGCGCATATCCAGGGACCGGGGGCGATTCTCTAGGCCATCGACCTGCGCCGGAGCGCGGGCACACTCCCTGCGCATGAAGCGCGAGGACCTCGACGCCGCCCTGGCGACCGCGCGCGCGGCTCTGATCAGCCAGCGCACCGGCGATCACTGGCGCGGGCGGCTGTCGTCCTCGGCCCTCGCCACCGCCTTGGCGGTGCAGGCTCTCTATCAAGCCGGCGATGATGCGGCTGCGGTGCAGCGCGGCCGGCAGTGGCTGGAGGCCCGCGCCAACGCCGACGGCGGCTGGGGCGACACGCCCGCCTCGCCGAGCAACCTGCCGACCACGCTGCTGGTGCATGCCGCGCTATCGTGCACGGGTCCCAGCAGCGCCATCGCCCAGGCCGAACGCTGGCTGACGCCGCGCTCTGCCGCCGATCCGGCCGGACGCATGGCGGCGGTGGCGGCGCTCTACGGAGCCGACCGGACCTTCGCCGCGCCCATCCACATGGCCTGCGCGCTGGCCGGCACCGCCGCGTGGGATGGCATCCCGGCGCTGCCCGTCGAGCTCGCCGCCGTGCCGCGCGTCTGGTGGGGCGTGCTGCGCCTGCAGGTGGTGAGCTACGCCCTGCCGGCGCTGATCGCGGTCGGCTTGTGCATCCACCAGCATCGTCCAGCCCGCCGACTGTTGCGCCGGTTGCTGCGCCAGCGCGTGCTGCGGCTGCTGGCGGCGATCCAGCCGGCAGGCGGCGGCTTCCTCGAGGCCGTGCCGCTGACCGCCTTCGTCGCCATGGCGCTGATCCCGGTGGTCGGAGCCGAGCACGCGGTGGTCGTGCGCTGCCGAGACTTCCTGCGGCGTTCGCAACGCGGCGACGGCAGCTGGGCGATTGATAGCGACCTCGCCTGCTGGCTGACCTCCAGCGCCATCACCGCGCTCGGTCCGGAGGCCGACACCACCGCATCTCGCGCCTGGCTTGCCGCCCGCCAGACCACCACGCCGCATCCCTACACCGGCGCCGAAGCAGGCGCCTGGGCATGGACCGATCTGCCCGGCGGGGTGCCCGACGCCGACGACACCGCCGGAGCGGTGCTCGCCCTGGCCGGCGATCCGAGGCTGGCCGCGGCAGTGCAGCGCGGCGTGCGCTGGCTGCTGCGGCTGCAGAACGGCGACGGCGGCTGGCCGACCTTCTGCCGCGGCTGGGGCCGGCTGCCGTTCGACCAGAGCGCGCCCGACCTGACCGCTCACGTGCTGCGCGCGCTGCATG
>JALHRW010000012.1 GCA_022841245.1 Planctomycetota bacterium | reverse complement strand
CTACGCCGTGCTCATGGGCGACACCGGCTGCGGCAAGACCTCGCTGGTCGAGGCGCTGTGCGGGCTGCGCCCGATCCGCTCCGGCGCCATCCGCATCGGCGGGGTCGAGGTGACGCGGCTGCCGCCGGGCGCGCGCGGCCTCGGTTACGTCCCCCAGGACGGGGCGCTGTTCCCGACCATGGACGTCGCCGCGCACCTCGCCTTCGCCCCGCAGGTGCACGGCTGGGAGCCCGCGCGGATCCGTGGGCGCGTCGCCGAACTGGCGGCGCGTCTGGAGATCACCGCCCTGCTCGGCCGGCGCATCCAGGGCCTGTCGGGCGGCGAGCGCCAGCGCGTCGCGCTGGGCCGAGCGCTGGCCGCACGGCCACAGGCCCTGCTGCTCGACGAACCGCTGGCGGCGGTGGACGAGGGCACGCGCGAGCGCATGTGCACGCTGCTCAAGGAGGTCTGCCGCGAGCACCAGGTGACGGTCCTGCACGTGACCCATAGCCGCGCCGAGGCCGACCGGCTGGCGGATCTGCGCCTGCGCTTTGCCGACGGCCGCATCGCGGAGTCCCGATGAGCGATGGGCTGAGCGACGAGGAGCGACGCATCTACGCCTGGCAGATGGACCTGCCCGACTTCGGCGAGGCTGCGCAGCTCCGGCTGAAGGGAGCCTCCGTGCTGATCTCGCGCTGCGGCGGCCTCGGCGGACCGGCGGCACTGGAACTCGCCGCCGCCGGTGTCGGCCGTCTGGTCATCGCCCATGCCGGCACGGTGCAGGAGGCGGATCTCAATCGCCAGATCCTGCAGCGCCACAACCGCATCGGCCTGCCTCGCCGCGATGCGCTGATCGCCACCCTGCGCGGACTCAATCCGCGCTGCACCGTCGACGTGGTCGAGGAGAACGCCTCCGAAGCCAACGCCGACCGACTGATCGCGATGGCCGATGTGGTGATCGACGCCGCACCACTGTTCGTCGAGCGCTTCGCGCTCAACGACGCCTGCGTTCGAGCGGGAAAGCCGATGGTCGAGGCGGCGATGTACCAGTGGGAGGCCCAGGTCACGACCATCCGGCCCGGGGCCGGTCCCTGCCTGCGCTGCTGGTGCCCCGAGGCTCCCGACTGGTGGCAGCGGCGCTTCCCCGTCCTCGGTGCCGTCTCCGGCACCGCTGGCTGCATCGCTGCCGCCGAGGCGGTCAAGCTGATCACCGGCCTGGGCCAGCCGCTCATCGGTCGGATGCTGCGCCTCGACCTTGGGGCGGGGACCGTACGATGCCTCAAGATCGCTCGGGACCCGGCCTGCGCCGTGTGCGGCGCGACCACGTAGGCCATGCCCATGTTGCGCCTCCTCCTCGCTGAACTGCTGCACCGACCGATGGGGGCCATGCTGACGGTCCTGGTTCTGGCAGTGGCCGTGGCGGTGCCGCTGGTCACCATCGCCAGCCTGCGCGAGCACGCCCGCAGCGCCGAGGTGCGGGCCGAACGTCGTGGGGCGGAGGCGGCCGAGCGCATGCGCCGCATCGAGCGCGACCTGCGCAAGATCACCCTGGCCATGGGCTACAACGCGGTGGTGGTCGCGCCCGGTCAGGATCTCGATCTCCTGCGCCTGGAAGGCCTCCCCGACACCGACATGCCACAAGCCGACGGTGAGCGGTTGGCGCGCGCCAGGCCGGACACCCTCAACCATCTGCTGCCGGTGCTGATGCGCCGTTTGCGCCTGCCCGGCCGCGCGGTCGACATCGTCCTCGCCGGGGCCGGGGGCGAGACCTGGATCAGTGATCCCCGTACCCAGGCGCCGCTGCTGCGCGCGATCGAACCGGGTACCTGCGTCCCATCCAAGGTCCTGGCCGAACGCCTCGGCCTGTCCATCGGTGACCAGGTCGAGGTCGGCGACCGGCGGCTGACCGTGGCAGCGATGCGCAGCGCGCGCGGCGGCCTCGAGGACGCCATGCTGTGGGTCGCGCTCAGCGATGCCCAGGCCCTGCTCGCCGCCCCGGAGCGCATCAACGCCATCTACGGCCTCCTCTGCCAGTGCGGTGATGACGCCGGTGGCGCCGCGCAGGCCCAGGTGCGCAAGGTCCTGCCCGAACACCGGCTGGCGGTGTTCGCCACCACGGCGCGGGCGCGCGGCGAGGTGCTGGGGCTGGCCGCGCAGGCCGGCAGCGAGGCCGCAGCCGCCGAACGCCAGGCGGCGGCGGACGAACGCGCAGCGATGTCCCGCCTCGCCATCCGCCTCGGTGTTGCCGTCCTGCTCGCGGCCCTGCTGACCATCGCCTTCACCGCCTCGGCTAACGCCCAGGCCCGACGGGCCGAACTGGCTGTGCTGCGCGCCGTCGGCTGGAGCGCCGGCCGGGTCGCAGTCCTGGTCATGGGCCGGGCCCTGATCGTGGGACTGGCCGGCGGCGGCCTCGGCGTCGCCGCCGCCACCGTGAGCGGGGCTGCGCTGCCGGCAACGCTCCTGCTGGCCGCGATCGGCGGGGCGCCGCTGCTCGCCATGCTGGCTGGCTTCCCGGCCTTCCTCGGCGCTGTCCGCAGCGAACCGGACGGCCTGCTCAGGGAACTCTGATGCTGCTTCTCGCCGGCATCGCCAAGACCTTCCGCGGACGGACCGGGCCGGTCCGCGCCCTGGCCGGTGCCAGCCTGGAGCTGACCAGTGGGTGCCTCGCCGTCCTCGCCGGAGCCAGCGGCAGCGGCAAATCCACTCTGCTGCATATCGCCGCCGGTCTGCTGCGACCCGATGCCGGCACGATACGCGTCGACACCCGCGACCTCGGCAGCCTCGGCGAGAGCGGCCGGGCAGCCTTGCGTCGGCAGATGATCGGCATCGTCTTCCAACGCGCCCATCTGCTGCCCTACCTCGATGTCCTGGCCAATGCCTGCGTCGGCGGCGGCGGGGCCGACGCGGTCCGCCAGGCCCTCAGCGGCATCGGCCTGGGCGACCGCCTGCGGCATCGGCCCGGCGAACTGAGCGCCGGCGAATGCCAACGCGTCGCCCTGGTCCGCGCCCTCGCCGGCGCTCCGCGCCTCGTGCTCGCCGACGAGCCGACCGCCAATCTCGATCCCGACAACGCCCGCCTGGTCATCGGCATGCTGCGCGCCGCCGCTGCTGGCGGCGCCGCCGTGCTGATCGCCAGCCATGATCCGACCCTGCACGCCGCCGCTGACCGGCGGCTGCGCATGCGTGACGGTGCAGCCCACGAGGAATCCCGATGATCACCGCATCCCGTCCCTCGTCGTGGCTCGCGCGGGCGCTCGCCCTCTGCGGCCTGCTCCTGCTCGGTGGAGTCACCGCCTGGATCGCCCGCCCCGTCCCTCCACCCGTGCCAGCCGCCGTCCCGCCGCCTGCGGCAACCGCCCTGCCGCCGCCCGCCGCCGAGACGGTCATCCTCTGCGGCTCGTCGATGCGCGTGCCGATCGAGGCGGTGGTCGCCCTGGCGCGCAGCAAGGGCCTTGCCGTACGCGTTGATTACGGCGGTTCCGAGACTCTCCTGCCGCGCCTGCTGGCCGGCGAGCGGGCGGATCTGGCGGTGCTCCACGATCCGTTCCCCGAAAAGCTCGCCGCCGCCGGCCTGCTGGTCGCACGCCTCGATGTCGGCGGTCTGGAACCGATGCTGGTGACGGCTCCCGGCAATCCGCTCGGCCTGAGCGGCCTTGCCGACCTCGCCCGTGCTGGGCTGCGCGTCGGTCTGCCCGATGCCCGCTACAGCACCTGCGGCGAGTATCTGCAGGCCCGCTTGCGCGCCGACCGCCTCGCTGAAGGAGTGGCGCCCCGCGTCGTCGTCGAACAGCGTCAGCATGTGGAACTGGTCACCGCCGTGCGCGTGGGATCGATCGATGCGGCGGTGGTGTGGAACTTCGTCGCCCTCCCGGCCAGGCCGACGGTGGCAGCCATGCCCCTGCCCGGCCCGTGGCCGGCGACGACAGTGGCAGTGTGCACCCTGCGCGGTGGCGAGGCCGCCTCGGGCCGCCTCACCGCTGCCGTCGGCGGCGAGGCGGAGATCGCGCGGATCTTCGCGGCCAACGGCTTCGCCGCGGCGGCGCCGAACGGGAGATGAGCGCCATGGCCGAGGGACATGCGCCGGGCACGGTCGGCGAGGTGTTCCGCGTTTTCCTCCGCTTTGGCGCGACGTCCTTCGGCGGCCCCATCGCCCACCTCGCCATCTTTCACCGTGAACTGGTCGCGGGCCGGCGCTGGCTGAGCGAGGAGGAGTACGCCCAGGTGGTGGCCTATTGCCAGTTCCTGCCAGGGCCGACCAGTAGCCAGGTAGGTCTGCTGATCGGCTGGCAGCGCGCCGGGCTGCGCGGAGCGTTGGCGGCATGGCTCGGGTTCACCGCCCCGGCGTCGATCGCGCTGGCTGCGGCGGCCCTGTTGCTGGGCACGGTGGACACCAGCGGAGCCTGGCTGATCGGCATGAAGGCCGCCGTGCTGGCGATCGTCGCGCAAGCAGTCGTGGCCATGGTCCGCTCGCTCTGCCCCGACGCCCAGCGGGCGACCATCGCCGCCGGCGCCGTCATCCTCTGCCTCGTCTCGCCGGCAGCGTGGACGCAGGTCACCGTGCTGATCCTCGCCGGCCTGACCGGTGCGCTCCTGCCGGCACCCGCCGACGTCTCGGCCGGGACGGGGGGCGTACGTACACCAGGAGCCTGGCTGTCCGCCTGCTGCCTCGGCCTGCTCGGCCTGCTGGTCGGTGGCATCGTCGCGATGCAGTGGCTGGCCCCTGGGCCGTTCGCAGCGCTGGTCGGGGCCAGCGCCAAGGCGGGAGGCTTGGTCTTCGGCGGCGGCCATGTCGTCCTCCCCCTCCTGCGCGATCCCCTGGTGCAGGGAGGACTGCTCAGCGACAGCCAGTTCCTCGCCGCCTATGGCGCGGCCCAGGCCGTGCCCGGACCGCTCTTCGCCGTCGCCGCCTGGCTGGGCGCCCTGGTCCTTGGCTGGGGCGGCGCCCTGTCGGCGGTCATCGCCATCTTCGCGCCGGGCATGCTGCTGGCCCTCGGCTGCCTGCGTTTCTTCCATCTCGCTCTGGCCTCGACGTGGACACGGCGGGTCATGCTCGGGCTCAATGCCGGCGTGGTCGGGGTGCTGGGCGCAGCGCTGTGGTCGCCGATCGGCAGCGAGGCCGTCCATGCCCCGATCGGGGCGCCGCTGGCCCTGATAGCATTCATCGCCCTGGCATCGTGGCGTGCTTCGCCCTGGGCCGTTGTCCTGGGATGCTGCTTGGCGACGGAACTGGCCGCCCACCTGACCTGAGCAACCCCGCCTGGCGCAGTTCGTCGGCCAAGTGAACGGATCCGGTGAACACGTTCACTCAAACACGTTGCGCGAGCGGCGACTTTCGCCTCAACCTGCCGGGCTACGCGCCTTGACCACCCGCTGGTGCAGCACGCGCCAGGCGATGGCGTATATCAATATATCTCCTTTTAATTGTAAAAAATGTCAATATATCTACTGCAGGACGTCATGCCCCATTCCTCCCCAGCAATTGACCACCTCTTCGGCGAGGCCGGGCACGGCGTACGCTGGGCGGCCAGCGAGATCCCCGGCGCCGCTATCGCGGATGGATGCATCACCATCGACGGCCAACCACTGGCATTCGCAGCCGAGAACCGGCAGGGTGGGGCCTTCGCCATTCGAGGCGGCGCCAACGGGCTGGTGCTGCACGCCAATAACGCCGTCAGCACGATCAGTGGCCTGCTTGAGCTTGCCCGCCGCCGCCGCGCCGGGATGGGCGACACCTGCGACCTGGCCCCGCGCTTCCGCACGCGCATGTACAAGCACGAGATCGTCTTCGAGGGCAGCGGCGCGAAAAGCAAGGCGTGGGACGGCAGCGCACCGAAGCTGCCGATCACGGACTACCCCGCTGAGACCATGGAGGGGCTGTGCCGCGAGTTGGCGCGCCGCCACTTCGGCGCCCTCGTCCTCTATCCTGGCACCTACCACCCCTTCGAGTTCTTCCTCGGCTACGAGGACATGGCGCATGCCACCCACCTCGCCCACGACTTGCGCCGGCGCAATCGCGAGGCGCTGCGCCGCTTCCTCGGGATCGCCCGCAGCTACGGCCTGACCACCTATCTCCAGCACTACGTTTCGCATTTCACCCAGGGCATCGCCGACCATCTGCACCTCGGACTCAAGGAGGGCGGCACGCGCCTGGCGGGCATCAGTCATCCCGGGGTCGACGCCTACATCGCCTACGCCTACCATCAGTGCTTCCGCGAGGTGCCCGAGTTGGACGGCCTGTTCTACAACTTCGAATCCGGCGGCGACGCCGCCGACCTGCTGCGCCGGACCCTCTTCCCGGCGGTCGCCAAACTACCGCGCGCGCCGCACGCCATCTTCCGCCTGTGGGGCATCTCTGACGTCGTCGGATTCAGCGGCCTGGTGCGCGACTATCCGGGGCCCAAGGCGCTGAAGCACAAGCCGCACGACACCGCCGACGTCTACTCGGTGCCGGTCGCCGACGCCCGCGTGGCGGTGTGGAAGCGGGCTCTGCCCGACGTCGAGTTCTTCTTCTCCAACGGCCCGTGCCACAATTGCGGCACCAACATCAGCAATCGCCTCTTCACCGACCGCGACTACACCGCCGCCCTGCTGCAGGACTTCCTCGACAAGGGCGCCGATTCGCTGGCTTTCCAGTCGATCAGCGAACTGCTCCTGCCGCTGCTGCCCGGCAAGGAGGCCTTTCCCGCCGGCGACCACCATCCTGGTCGCCTCAACCAGGGGCACCTCGACGCGGTGGTCGACTTCGTGCGCGGCGAACAGCCGAGCCGCAAGGTGCTGACCGCCCGCACCGCCGCGCGCTTCGGCTGCAGCACCAGGGCCGCCACCGCCATCGACGGGGCGACCCTGGCGGCCAGTCGCATCATCCTCGACCAGTACACGCAGTTCTGGCACGGCTCGGCGCAGGAGGGCTACCTCTACCCCGGCCGCCTGTCGCACTACCAGGAACCGTTCTTCTACGCCCCGGTCAGCTTCATCAACCGCATCGGGGCGATCCCGCACAACGTCGCCTGGCGCGCCTGGGCGGTGCGCGACCGCGTACTGCGCGTGGTACCAGAGGATACCCAGGCGCCGATCGACTTCGCCAACCCGGCGGTGCGGCGCAAGCCGGCACGCCATCCCCTGGTCATGGCCGCCAGCCTCGCCCGCCGCGTCTCCGAAGCGCGCCGGCACCTCGCCGCCTACCGCGCCGAGACCGGACCCGCCGCCGATCCGGTCTTCGCTGGCCAGGTCGAGCTGAACTGCCTGCTCGGCGAGCGCATCCGCCGCGAGATCCTCATCGCAGTCGAGCTGTGCCGCTGCTACTTCGTCGCCGATCGCCGCGCCTTCTTCGCCCACCTGCGCCGGGCTCGCGATCTCATGCTGGAGACCGCCAAACTGCTCGGCGAGACGGGCCGCCGCGCCACCGACAGCTTCGTCTCGGTGACGACGGCAAAGCAGTTCGATCCGGCCGCCGACGCGGCGGCACTCGACCGCATCCTCGCCCACGCCCGCGACGACATCCCCTTCCCCGCCCTACAAGCCTACCTGCGCTCGCACGAGCGCTTCAACGAGATCCGCCGCATGTGCCGGCCCTTCGTCAGCGTGCGTGAGGCGATGGAGCGGCGCAACCGCGGCCTGCTGACACAAGCGCTGCGCCAGGCGGAGCGTTCGATCTCCCTCCTGGCCCGGCCGCAGCACGCCCTGCTGCGCGACAACGTCCTGGCCTGGGCTCAGCACCTGCGTGCTGAGCTCGACGCCCTGCACATGCCCGCAATCGCTTGCCCGCCAGCCGAGTCCGTGGCCGGCGACCAGGGCTTCCGCCGCCTGCAGCACGACCAGTGCTACCGCTGGGGCGAGCTGTGCTGGGAGGACTTCGCCTCGTTCTTCGCCCGCCAGGACTTCGCCGGCCCCGACAACTGCGACTTCCGCGTCGCGCGCACGGCCGACGGCCTGCAGGTCAGCCTGCGCGAGCACGGCATCGACTGGGCCGAGCGTTCCGCCACCTGGGAGAAGAACCGCGGCACCGTCAACCAGACCGGCTTCCTGCAGGTGATGCTCGATCCAGGCGCGCACGGCGACCGCATGCTGCACTACACCCTCTACTTCCGCGGCGAGGGCGGCACGGTGGCCAGCCTGCAGGAGCTGCCCGACGGCCGCTTCGTGCGTGAGAAGCCGGCGCCGGTGCAGGGACTCATCACCGCCTTCGCCAACACCGACTCGACCTGGCGCTTCGACCTGACCATCCCCTGGGCGCAGCTGGGCGGCGCGCCGGAACCCGGCGCGATGTGGCGGCTCAACCTCCTCAGCAACCCGTCGGTGCGGCGCAACCGCCGCGTCATCTGGTGCTCGGCCTACGAGTGGCAGAACGAGGTTCACCGCATGGGCCGCATGTTTATCGTCTGAGGATCCGCCATGTATCGCCACGCCATCGCCCTCGACTCGCCGACCTGGACCGCCGCCGCGACGCTGGCCGGGCCGCCGCAGGCCGCTTGGCCCCTGGACGCCTGGGTCGAGGTGCGGCATGGCTGTGGGCACGATGGACGCTTTCGCGCCGCGCTGACCGCGGACGTCCTCGAACTCGCCGCCGAGATCATCGCACCGCCCGGCTGGGACGACCGCCATGCGACGCTGCATCCCGAGTGGTACAATCGCGACCACGTTCTGTTCTTCCTCGATCCCCAACACGACCACCTGAGTCGCCGCCTGATCGCAGTAGGACGGGATGGCCACGTACACCTCGAGGACATCTGCCATTTCATGGGCGAGGAGATGGCCGATGTGCAGACCGCCAAGCTCGATGCACCGCCGCTGCAGCCCGAGGTCACCGTGGTGGCGACCGCCACCGGTTGGCGGGTGCGCATCAGCCTCCCGCGCGCCAGCCTCGCCCTGATCGGTGGCGGCCCGGAGCGTGGCGTCCCGATCGGAATCCATGCCCGTCTCTTCTGCGCTGGTGCGATTATGCTGCCGCCCGCCTCTTTCCCTCCGGCGGCGCCGTTCTGGAGCACGAACCCCTTCTCCTTCGCCGACCTCTTGCCGCCTGATGCGCCGCTGGCGGTCGAGCGCCTCGACTTCGGCAAGCCGGTGTGGCGGACCGCCGACATCACCTCGGCCATCGCCATCGACGCCCGCCTCTCGGCCACTGCACCGCGTACCGGCCTCTGCCGGGTCACCGTCATCCACGCCGACGGCACGACCACCGATGCCGCTGACCATCCCTGGCGCGCCCGCGGCAAAAACCTGCGTTTGAGCGTGCCGGTCGACTACCCCTTCACCTCGAAATGGACGACGCACGCGCTGGCGCAGACCGCGCACGTCACCCTGACCTTCCTCGGCGACGGCGGCAACATCCTGTGGCAGGGCAGCTATCCCTTCGGCTTCGACGGCGGCATCATCGTCCGCGACCCCTACGGCCTCATCCCCGACCGTGCTCCGTACAACCGCCGCCCGGATCCCGAGCGCGCCGACTTCGTCGACGCCTACCGCGCCTGGCTGCTGGCCAAACTGCCGCATTGGCGGCCGCGCACCACCCGCCAGGGCGCGCCCTCCGACTTCTTCCTTCAGGCGAAGCGGCGTGAGGACGACCTGGATCTGATGCGGCCGGGGGTGATGCGCGACATCGCCCGCCTGATCCGCCGCAGGTTCCCCGACTGGCAGGATGGGCTGTGCGCCGCCTCGATGGTCCTGCAGCATCCCTGCCTGACCACCCACTCCTCGAGCTGGGCGCGAGTCGCCGCCACCGCTGACGGCCCCACCGTCCTGCGCCTGGGCGGCTGCTTCTGCAGCGACACTGCGCCCCTCGCAGCGGAACTCGCGGAGATCCTCGGCCGACTCTACCGCGTGCCGATGCAGGGCTTCACCCTCGGCCTGCGCGGCCACCTCACCGGCCTGGTCGAGACGCCGCTCGGCGAAGTGCTGATCGATCCTATGCTCGGCATCTACTACCACACCCTCGACAACTGCCGCCTGGCGACGCTCGACGAGATGCGCGCCGACCCGCGCATCGCCAGGCGCATGTGGACGCGGCCCTGGGCGCACGGCCATGAGTTCTTCCTCGGCATCGCCAATCAGGTGAAGGCCCCACGTCCGGCCACCGCCATTTCCTACCCAGGCTAGGAACGTTCATGAACTCCGCATGTAGCGCACCTGGCGCCGCTACGTACCAGAGAAATAAGCGATGAGCGATCCGATCCTGTGCATCCACGGTGGTGCCGGCCGCTGGCGCGATGAAATCACCGATCCCGCTCTGGCACGACCAGTCCACGATGGGCTGGATGCGGCCCTCGCCGCCGGTGGCGCAGTGCTGGCGAGCGGCGGCTCCGCCCTCGACGCGGTGCAGGCCGCCGTCCGCACTCTCGAGGCCGATCCGACCTTCAATGCCGGCCGGGGCAGCGCCCTGACCAGCGGTGGTTGGGTCGAGTGCGACGCTGCGATCATTGATGGGGCGGACGGTCGTGCCGGGGCCGTTGCCGGGCTGCGCCGGACACGCAGCCCGGTGGGCGCGGCCCGCCACCTGCTCGATGAAGGCCGGCATGTGCTCCTCGCCGGCTCGGAGGGCGAGGCCTGGCTGCACGCGCATGGCGTCGAAGCCTGCCCCGAGGACTGGTTGGTGACCGACCGCGCCCGCAGGGAACTGGCGCGCTGGCTGGCCGGTGATCAGGGACGACGCGGGACGGTGGGAGCGGTCGCCCTCGATCGCGACGGTCGCCTCGCCGCCGCGACCTCGACCGGCGGTCTCACCGGCAAGCGTCCGGGCCGGGTCGGCGATTCGCCCCTGCTCGGCGCCGGAACCTGGGCCGACGCTGCAGCGGCGGTCTCATGCACAGGGCTGGGCGAGGCCTTCATCCGCACCGGCTTCGCCTTGCGCACAGCATTGCGCATCGGTGACGGCGCGACCCCGACCGCCGCCGCGGCCGACGGCTTGGCCCGGGTCGGCTCCTTCGGCGGCTCGGGAGGCGCCATCGTCCTGACCCGTGACGGCCGCTGGGAGCTGGCGACCAGCGATTCAGCGATGGCCCGCGGGGTGTGGACACCGCGCGGTCAGCAAACCTGGCTGGCGCGCTGAGCCGCCAGCACCTGCCTTCCGTACACAAGGAACCAACGATGCGTATTCTTTCCCTGGCGCTAACGGTCTGGCTGACCGCCTGCCTGGCCAGCGCCGCCGATAGCTTGCCGCGCACCCACCCCCTGGCTGGCCTGCAGGACCTCGAGCACTGGTCGGAGCCGGTGCAGGAGGGCAGCAGGGACTATCGCGCCGCCCTGGCGGGGAAGCCGGCCAAGGTCCGCCTGCCCGCCTGGTGGGGCGTTGGCATCCGACCGCCCACGGGGCGCATCTACGTCATCGAGGTGAGTTACAAAGACACGCTCACCGCGCCGGCGATCGCCGAGGTCTTCGGCGGCCTGGGGCGGTCGCTCAGCACCACCGAGCTGCACCGCTTCGGCGGCGCCAACGACGGCCAGTGGAAGGTCGCGCAACTGCCGGTGAGCTGGGACATGGTCATGCTGCCCAAGGGCAAGGAGACGGCTGAGCTGGTCTTCAAGGCCTCGGTCGACCTGCCGATCAGCCGCCTGGTCGTCCGCGAGGCGGTGCTGCCCGCGGATCAGGTACGCTGGGAAGCTGAGAGCCGCGCCTGGATCGCCAGGCTCCAGGCCGACAAAGCCGCCGCCGTGCCGCTCGCGCCAGCGGCAGTCCCGGCCATCCCGGAGGCCTTCCGCAACACCGGCTTCGTGCCGTTCGTCCGCCAATACACCGAGCCGATCCAACGCGACGCCGTGCCCAAGTCCGACGAGATCGGCGCCACCGTCTTCCTGCGCATGGCGCGCAACGAGTTCGAGCCCGGCACCTTCGGCGTGCATGCGCTGCAGGACCTGGACGGGGTCGTCTGCACCGTCTCCGAGCTGACTGGCCCCGCCGGCACGCTGGCCTGTGAGGCCAGGCTGTTGACCGCCGAGTACGCCCTGACCAAGACCAAGGACGGGCACGCCTGGAAACCGCAGCGCCTGTGGAATGCCTTCCCCGCCAGCATCGGGAAGGGCCAGTCGTGCCTGTTCATGCTCGACCTGCGCACCCTCGGCGAGGCCTCGCGGCCGGGGATCTATGCCGGCCGGATCACTATCACGGCCGCCGGCCGGAGCGCCGTGCTGCCGCTGCAGGTCGAGGTGCTGCCGCTGCTGCTGCGCTCGATGGACGACTACGGCCTGCGCATGGGCGGTTGCTGCACCGGCCTGCCCTCGGCCGGCGAGATGCGCACCATGCTCGACTACAACCACAACATGGTGAACCTGTGGATCGCCGGCGTCTGCCCGGGAATGCGCAAGGACGGCGAGCGCATCGAACTCGACTTCTACTACCTCGACGAGTGGATGCGCCTAGCCAAGGAGCGCGGCCAGCAGACCGTCGTCTGGTTCCTCGGCGGCAATCCCAACGGCTACCCGGAGACGATGAGCATCGAGCGAGAGCTGTATCGCACGCTGTTCGGCAACCAGGAGGAGTACTTCAAGAAGATGTCCTCGCCGGAGCATCGCGGCCGGATCCTGCCTGAGCTGATCGGCCCCTACCGGCAGTTCCTTCGCGACCTGATCAGCCACGCCCAGCAGGCGGGCTGGCCTGAGCTGATCCTGACCCCCTTCGACGAGCCGGCTAAGTGGGCGGCCTCCCAGCCCTTCCCGGAGAAGCGCACCTACGCCATCGGCTGCGGCCCGTGGATCCGCGACCACTTCAAAGCGGCCTGCGCCCTGATCCACGAGGCAGTGCCGGGCACCAAGGTGTACGGCTCGATCCACCACAACTGGGTGCGCGAGATCCACGGGTACAACGGCCGGGTCGGCGAGGTATTCCTGCCCGACATCGACATCCTGTGCACCAACGCCATCGACGAGGATCACCAACTGGGCGACAAGGTCCGCGCCGCCGGCAAGCAGTTCTGGCAGTACAGCGGCGCCGGCGCCGGCCGCTACAACTTCGGCTTCTGGTTCGGCGCCTGGGACGCGCGGGGCTCGCTGTGTTGGGCCTACAACTGGGGACCGCGCTTCGACGTCTCCAACGGCAGCGCCTGGGAGTACGGCTGGATGTCGCCCTTCGCGACCATCGTCTCGCCGGAGTACGTGTTGTTCCGCGAGGCGTGGGACGACCGCCGCTATCTGGAAGCGGCCAAGCTGACGGCCCAGGCCGGGGACGCCGGCATCACGGCCCTGCTGACGCGCATCCGAGCCGAGGTCATCGCCGACCGCGACCGCGGTGGCCAGGACAAGGTCGAAGACTTCTGGGAGGCCGGCAAGACGGCCTCGAAGCTGGACCACTGGCGCAAGCTGTTGGCCGACGCCATCATCGCCGCCGGTAAATAAGCCTGAATCCAGCGATTGGATCGCATGGAGAACCGGAGGAACTGAGCCGACACATGTCCGGTTCCTGCCCGCCACGCTCAGGGGCATCCTGCGGCCCAAGCGCTTCCTCAACGCCTTCAAGGTCCGCATCGGCCTGCCGCCGATGCGCTACCGCTATTTGACCTCGCAGGTGGCTTCGGCGGCGAAAGCCTTGTCCACGCGCACCACGCGGCGGTTATATGTATCGTTCACGAACAGATGATTCTCGCTGACGCCCACGCCACTGGGCCACGCCAGCGGAATCTCGGGGCCCGCGACCGCGGGCTTGCCGGATGTCTTGGCAGCCAGCGGGTTGACGTACTGCGCATCGAAATTGCCGTAGGTGCCGATCGAGGAGATCAGATTGCCGGAGTTGTCGTACAGCAGCACGCTGGTGGCGAATGCGCTCGGCATCGCCAGTCGGCCATAGCGGTCGACGTCGAAGCGCGGTACACGGCAGACGCAGCACGACGAATTTCCGCCGGGTCCACCGCCGCTGATTGGTCCCAGGCCGGTATAGACATTCAACGCGTTCTCAGCGGCGACCTTGCCACCGAATTCGATCTTCGGCGCTGACGCCTGCTTGGCTTCGCTGTCCTTGATGCCCAGGATCGCGCCGCCCGTGGGACCAAACTTCACGATGCTGGCGTACCAGCGCGTGCCGACCGCGTCGCCGGCCAGGAAGGCCGGGACTTTGAAGCCCTCCGGCCTGACGTCCTGGCCCAGGTAGATGTTGCCTTGCAGATCCACGCGGATGCCGCCGCCGGCGGCGGTGATCGGGCCGATGATGGCCGTACGCAGGTCGGACGGGTAACCCTTCAGCGCGTCGCCCTTGGCCGGGAACTTGCCTTCCAGGTACTGGCCCTTCATCGGCTTGCCGTCGGCGCCGAAGCCGCCCACGGCATAGACCGGCCAGTCGTACATGAAGGAGATGTAGACTTCGCCGTTGGGGCCAACACCCAGGCCCTTCTCGCAGTTGCCGACGCCATAGCGGCTGTAGATGAGCGGACTGAGGATGTGCGTTCCGCTGGCGTAGGGCATCGGTTCCAGCTCGCGGTTCAGGCGCTCCAGCGGACCGCTGAAGCCCTCGCCGGTGCGCACGTAGAGCAACCCGTCGTGGCCGACGGCCAGATCCACCGCCGCCAGCGCCTTGCCGTCCTTGCGCTTGAGCACGCCGCCCACGCCGGTCTTGCCGTCATAGCGCCAGATCAGGTTGCCGCCGTCGGCGACGTACAGCTCATCGCGCTGGTAGTCGACCGCCAGCCGGTTCCAGTCGATCTGCGCTTCGGGGCGGCGCTTGAAGGACGTCTGCAGCGGTTCCAGGGCCGCGCCGGTGTCCGCCAACGCGAGCATGCCCTCGGGCAGGCCGGCGATCCACACCGTGGTCTTGCCGCCGCCGCTGGTCACCGTCATGCGTGGGCTGACCTTGTTGGGGAACTTGTCGTAGAGCGCCACCGGCTTGGCGCCGGGCGCGAAGCTGTCGAACTTCTCGACGGCCATGGCATGCGTGCTCCAGCCGTTGCAGACCAGACGCAGCACATAGAAGGCGCCACTGGTCGGGTGCGCCACGATCTGCTGCGGGTTCTTCACCGCGACTTCGCCGAGCTGCTTGCCGTCCTCGCTGAACACCACCACGCGGTTCTGGTCGCGGTCGGGCACATAGACGTTGTTCTTGGCATCGCAGCCGACGAAGTGGATGGGGCCGCTGCGGCCGTAGTTCTTGAAGCCATCCTTCGACCACGAGCCGTCGTAAGCGATCGGCAAGGTGACGAAGAGTTGCATCGCGCTGCTGCCGTCCAGTTTCATCCGGTAGACCCCGCCGAGCGGAAAACGCGGGTCCTCCTTCTTGCGCTTCTCCTTGTTCGGCACCGGACCAGCGAGGTACAGCCATTTGCCGTCAGGCGAGGCCGAATAGCAATCGACGCCGTCCTGGTAGTGCCAGGGATGGCCGTAGTGGTTGTTGTTGGCGTCCTTGGCGTCGAAGACCGGCACCGGCCGCTGCTTGGTGCCGAAGGCCGCGCCTTTGACGCTGCCATCGGCCCGCAGCACATAGACGTCGTTGCGATCGGCGAAGATGATGCCGCCGGTCTTCGAAGCCGCGACCAGGGCGGCGCCGGGGCTGCCATAGAAGTCGGGATTCAGGCACGAATAGTTGGTCGGTCGCCAGACCTTCTCCACCGCGTCCCAGCGCGCCACGTTCTTCATCGCCTCGGGCGGCAGGGTGGCGGGGAACGGGGCGAGTTCGCGCAGGTAGCGGCCTTGTCCGTCATAGACGCGGACGGTTCGCGCGCCCTGGTTGTGCGTACCCGCGTAGGAGCTGACGTACAGGCTGCCGTCCTCATCGCAGGCCAGTCCGTCCACCGAGCCGAAGGTGTAGGGATCCTCGCCGATGAAGCGCCCGAACTTGAACTGCGAGCCGGCGCGGACCCGCACTGTGTACGGCCCGCCGACGGCGGGCTTGCCGAAGTCGTCCGTGCCGTCCCAGGCCAGCGTCTGCGCCAGGCCGGCCTTGAGGGGTTCGGGCGGCGGCTTCTCGCCACCCAGCACGCCGGCCGCCAGATGCCGCACGACCTCGCCCTTGGCGCTCAGCACCGCCACTTCGACATCGATCCTGGCGCCGACCGCGAAGGTGATGCTGGCGCCGGGGCCGGCGGGCGCGGCCTTGGGCGACTGGGTGAAGGCCCCCTCCTGCGCTGGCAGCAGGCAGGTCAGCAGCAGGGCTGCGCAGGACAGGTGGCGCATGTCAGTCTCCAGGTCCGGGTAATCGCGTTACTTCGCCGCGCAGCTCTCTTCCGCAGCCCAGGTCTTGTCAGCGCGCAGCACGCGCTTGTCGTAGGTGTCGATCACATAGATGTGCCGGTCGCTCATCCCAGCACCGGCCGGCCAGGCCAAGGGGAACTCCGGGATCGCCACCGCCGGCTTGCCGGCCTTGCCGACCACGGTGTTGGGATTGACGTACTGCGAATCGAAATTGCCGTAGGCACCGAATTGGAGGATCTCGTTGCCGGCGTTGTCGACCAGCGTGGCCGTGTAGGTGGCGTTGTTGGTGAAGACGATCCGCCCGTAACGGTCGACATGGAAGCGCGGCACGCGGCAGACGCAGCATGAGGAGTTACCGCCGTAGCCGCCGCCGCTGAAGGGCGCCAGTCCCGGGTAGAGCGCGGTGGCGCCGACCACGGTCATGCCTTTCTCGCAGACGGTCCTTGGGCCCTCGGCGTTGCTCGGGTCGTCCCCCTTCACCGCACCGAGCACCGTGCCGCCAGAGGGCGGGAACTTGACGATGCTGCCAGTCCAGTTGGCGTAGGCCGGATCCTTCTCGAAGCCGGCTGGTGGCGTGAAGCCCTTGGGCACGAGCAGCATGCCGACGTAGATGTTGCCGGCCAGATCGACGCTGATCCCACCACTCGATGCAGGAATGGGCCCGACCACAGCGCTGGAGACCTGACGTTCCCCGGGCAGCTTGCTGGCCCAGGACTTGGCGTCGGGCTTGGGCAGCTTGCCGTCGAGGTAGCGGCCCTTGATCGGCCTGCCCTCGCCATCGAAGCCGGCCACGAAGTACTTGTTCCAGTCGTACATGAAGCTGACGTAGCTTTCGCCCTTCGGGCCAGCGCCCACGCCCTTGTCGCAGTAGCCGATGCCGTAGCGGCTGTAGATGTCCCACAGCTGGTGGCTGCCGGTGGGGAAGGGCAGCGGTTTGAGGTCGTGGCTATAGCGCTCCAGCGGTCCGACATGGCCGTTGCCGGTGCGCATGTACAGCGCTCCGTCGTAGCCCACGGCCATGTCCACGCACCAGAAGGGCTCGCCATTCTTGGTGAGCAGCCCGCCCTGGCCGGTCTTGCCGTCGTAGCGATAGGTTCGGGAGACGCCGTTGTTGGCGTAGATCTCGTCGCGCTCGGCATCCACGATGATGCGGCTCCAGTCGAGCTGGCCGCCGGGGATGGGTTTGAAGGCGGTGTCCGTGAGTTCGAGCTTCCCGCCGCTGTCCTTGACGCAGAGCAGGCCGCTGTCCGAGCCGATCCACAGCACCGGCGCATCGCCCGAGCGGCCCAGGCAGGAGCCCACCCCGCGACGCATGACTTTTACCTTGAGGGGCAGTTCGGCGACCACCTTGGCCTCGCCGCCGCGGCCGACGATCTTCACCAGCTTCAACTCCGACGTCTCCTGCGGCAGCGGCGTGATCCGGCTCAGCACGTAGTACGCGCCGGACGCGCGGTCGACGTGGACCCGTTCGGGCGAGGCCACCTTGGTGGCTCCCACCTTCCTGCCGTCGGCGTCGACCTCGACGACCTCGTGGTTGACCAGATCGCCGATGTGCAGGTGGCCCTTGGCGTCCGTGGCGGTGGAGAAGACCGCAGTTCGACGGTTCCAGGCGTTGGGCATCCAGAAGGTCTCGGGCAGTTGCAGGTCGTAGAACTTCGCGGGATCGCTGCCGGGGTTCGAGGTGTCCTGCCGGTAGATCCGTCCGTTGGGCCACTTCGGATCGATCTCCTCCGGCTTCTTGGTGTCGTACTGGCTGCCAGCCACGTTGGCGTAGTAGATGTACCTGCCATCGGGCGAGACCGACAGCTGCGGGTCGTTGTGCCCGATCTTCACGCCCGCCTTGGCCGACCACATCTCGGCCGGCCCCTTGAGGTTGCCGCCGTCGGCGTCCAGACGCCAGACGGAGGTGCCCGAGATCATCACGATGCCTGCCTTCTTGGATGCGCTGACCAGACGGAGGCGAGAGACGGGATAGAGCGACGGGTTGCCAGAGGAGTAGCTGCGGGGCGTGAAGACCTTCCGCGCGGCGTCCCAGGAGGCCAGATTCGCAACCGCCTCCGGCTTGATGTCGGCGGCGAACGGGATCAGGGTGCGCAGGTACCGGCCATCGCCGCCGAAGACCCGCAGCGTCTGGGCCGACTGGTTGCAGTCGCTGGTCGTCGAGGTGATGTAGAGATCGCCGTCCTCGTCGGTGGCGATGGAGTCGATGGCGCCGAAGGAGTAGGGATCCTCGCCGATCGTCCGGCCGAACCTGACGCCGGTGCCGGCGCGCACCCGGACGGTGGCGGCTCCGGTGGCGGGCTTGCCGAAGTCGTCGGTGCCATCCCAGACGAGTTCCTGCGCCAGGCCGGGCTTCAGGGGCTCGGGTGGCGGGTTTTTTGCGCCGAGCACCCCGGCGGCCAGGTGGCGGACCACCCGGGCTGCGGGGCCTTCACCGGCAAGGATGGCGACCTCCACATCGGTGGGTGCCGATACCGCGAAGGCGATCTTCAGACCGGCGCCGCTCTTGGTCGCGGTCGGCTTGGTGGTGAATGCAACCTCGCCGGCCACGGCGGCGGCCGCGCACAGGAGCAGCACGAGGAGAAGGCTCGCACGCATGAGCATATCAGACTCCGTTTCCGGTTTGTTGGGTGCGCAGGCGCACCGGCACCAGCTGACGCAGGCAGGTCGCGCCGGGGCGCTGGCGCAGCTCGACCAGCCGTTGCAGGGCGGTCTCGGCCATGGTCATGGCTCTCCAGCACACCGCCGGCGCGGCGTAGTCCTGGGGCAGGTGGGCACGGTAGGCCGTCTCGTACAGTTCCTCGATGCTCCAGCCGACCAGGTCGAGATCCCTGCCCAGCACCAGGCCTCGCGCCTGGGCGGCCCGGGCGACGCTCAGGGCGATGTCCCGCCACAGCGCCAGCACCGCCCGGGGCCGCTCGGCTGGCGCCAGCAATGCGTGCGCTGCTGCATCCATGCCCTGGCGGTCGGTGGCGACCACGCGGGACATGCGGGCTCCGTCGTTGATCAGCGCCGCATTGGCGCCGCCGAAGCGTTCGCGCGCATGCGCGCTCTCGGTGAGGTTGCCGAACCAGCAGAGCTCGCGGTGCCCGCGCTGCAGCAGGTGCTGCGCGGCCAGGAAACCGCCGCGGTAGTTGTCCTGCAGCACTGCGTCCACCGTCAGGTCCTCCATCCAGGCGTCGATCATCACCGCTGGCAGGCCGATGCGCGTGGCGGCCTCGATCATCTCGCTGTCGAGCGTGTCGAGCACGACACCGCAGGCCCGCGCCGCCCGCAGCTTGCCCATCACCGCCGGTACGCGGGCCTCCGCGCCTGCCGCCACCGCCAGCAGCGACCAGCCGTGCTTCGCAGCGGCGGCCTGCAGGCCGGCCGACAGCTGCATGTGCATCTCGTCCCACCGTGCCGGCGGGTCGTCGGTGCTGAGGATGTAGGCCAGCGGCAGACTGCGCTCGGGATCGTTGGCGCGCGCCAGCACGCGATAGCCGCGGCGCGGTTCTGCGGCCACCAGGCCATCGGCTTCGAGCGCGCCCAAAGCCCGCTGCACGGTGCGGATGGCCAGACCGTGCTCACGGCTGAGCTCGCGCACGGTCGGCAGGTATTCGCCGGTCGTGAATCGCCCGCCGGCGATGGCCTCGCGCAGGACGGCGGTGAGGTGGTTGGAGACGCGGCCGGTGGCGAGCATGCGGCGGTGTCAGACCGGCTTGCCGGCGAAGCCGACCAGCAGGGCAAGGAGAAGCAGCGGGTGGAAGAACGCGGTACTGGCCATGGGATGGAGCCCCTTAATCCGTGGACTACATGAAAATGACTCTGTGTATTCTTTGTGACACATGAATAGTCACGATCTAGTGGAAATGAAGGACTTCTCTACGGCCAGATTTTCGACATCTGTATCACTGGTGTATTCTATTAACCCCATCCGACGTGGCGCGGACGGCTGCACCCGTCCGCTCACGGCTCCACCCTCGCGGACCGTGCTAGGGCTTCTGCGCCAAATGCGTCCGGCGCCAGGCCGAGATGGTCTCGACCTCCATGCACGGCATGACGTTGTCGAGCAGGCGCTGCGGCATCGGCAGGGCGGCGAGAGCGTTCCATTCGGCCAAGGCACGTCCGCGATCGCCGGCAAGCTCGGCGCGCAGCGCCCGGGCGATCAGCAGCCAGGCGGCGGCCTCGGACTTCCACACCATGCCCGTCACCCGTTCCTCCTGCGTCGGATCGAGTGCCGCGGCGCACACCGCCGCCATACGTCCACCCCAGGCGGTGCCAGCAGCGGCCCCCTTCTCGAGAGCCCGCCGCAAGGCCTGGTCATCGCCCAGCGCGACGTCGACCATGGCGAGGCCGGGACCCTGGGCGAACCAGGAATCGAAATCCCTCGGATCGAGATTGCCGGTGACCTGCGGCCGCAGGGCCCGGGCCTCGTCCATGCGCTCGGCAGCCAGCATGCCAAGCAGGCGCTGCAGGCGCACATCGGAGGAATGATTCCGTTCCAGTTCGTCGAGGCGGCCGAGCAGCAGCTTGGCCCACTTCGAGTTGCCCGAGTGCGGCGAGCCGGGCACGCCGGTGCCTGCCGCCTCCTCGAGACGACCGGCGGCGACCAGGGCGAATGTGGCGCGCCGTCCGAAGCCGTCGCGCGCCAGCTCCTCGTCCATGCGGCCCTGGTAGATCGCCGCGGGATACGGATCGATGGCCGCCGCCTCGTCGAATCTGCCGAGCTTGCACAGCAGCTCAGCGCGTTTCTTGCGGCCGATGTCCGGCGAGGCGAGCGCCCCTTCCACGTCGCCCATGCCGATGCGGGCCATGGTGCGTTCGCCGGCTTTGCTCCAATCAACGGCGAGCAGCTCGGCGTTTCGTCCGAGCGAGAGCATGGCCTTGGCCACCGTGCGATGCTCACCGGGGCAGCGCTTGATCACGTCCTCCCAGCGGTCGGTTTCCAGGAGCATCTCGGCGACCATCCAGAGCGAGGCCGTGTCGTCGGGGAAGAGCCGGTCGCGCAGCGCCATCCAGAGGTCGAGATCGGCAACCAGCTGGGGTCTGAAGCCCAAGATGGCCTCACCGCAGGTCTGCCAGCGCTGGCGCAGCAGGTCGCGGATGCCGGGATGATCCCGCCACAGGTTGGCGAAGCGGTCGATGGCATTGGGCAGTTCGTGCCGACTGACCAGTTCGTCGATGGTCAGACATTCCGCCTGCCAGCGCAGCGGCCCATCAGGCAGTCCCCGCCAGGCCTGGTTGGCGGCTTCGCGTTCGCCCTGGCGGTGCATGGCCAGGCCCTGGTAGTAGAGCGCCTCCACCCCCAGGGGCGTACCGCGGTGGGTCTGCGCCACGCGCTCGTAGGCGGCCTTGGCGTCGAGGTAGCGACCGGCGCGGTAGGCCTCGTCACCCACCACCAGCGGCGAGACCAGCTGCGGCACCTCCTGCTGCCAGACGGCGACGTCGCGGAAGGACTTGCCCGGATCATAGGTGTAGAGGGCGATGTTGCCGGAGCCGATCGGGAAGATCTCGCGGTGCTCGAGCACCACCTCGTCGTCGATCCACATGCGCAGGCGGAAGCGCTCGATCTCGACCCGGAAGCGGTAGTCGCGGCCGGGCTGCAGCACCAGGTTTGCCAGCTGCATGCGCAGGTTCTCCGGCGTCCGCCAGATCGTGCACCAGCTGTTGGCGTAGGCGCCGGACTGAACGAACCAGCTGCGTGTCAGGTCGACGCTGTCCTTCGGCCGCAGGGCCAGGGCATCCTCCTCGCACCACCACACCGAGAGGTCGCCGGCGCTCTCCGGCGTCTCGAAACGGCCGGTGTATTCGATGGCGACCGGCGGCGTCAGCCGCTGCCGCAGGATCAGCGTCGTCTCGGACTCCGACAGCGAGACGAGGCGGTCGCCGTTGCGCTCCCAGCTGCCGCGGGCGCTCCAGCGCGACTTCCAGCCGTCGTCGGCGAAGCGCTCGACGACCAGCGGCTGGCCCCAGACGGCGTAGCGACCAACGTCGCGCCAGGAATACGCTGCCGCCAGCAGGGCGACCAGAGCGAGAACCGCCAGCAGCGCCAGCACGCGCCGCGACAGGGCGGGGCGCAGCACGGTAAGCAGGCCCGGCTTCTCTGGCGCCGGCGCCCGTCCGGCGAGGAAACCCAGCAGATCGGCGCGCAACTCGTCGACCGAACGGTAGCCCTCGGCTGCGGTCGTCGACATGGCCCGGCGGATGAGCGCCTGCAGCGCGTTGGGCAGGCGTACCGCAGCGGCGACAGGGATGGCTGCGGCCAGCCGGCCATGATCCTGGCAAGGCGGCTCGATGCCGGTGATGGCGAGGAAGAGGCAGGCGCCGACGGCTTGGATGTCGCTCTGCACCCCGTCGGGTAGCGCCGAGGCGGGAGCGGTGCTGCACAGCCGCGCGGTGAGCGGCCGCTGCGTGGCGCGCTCGACGGCGTCGCTCCAGCCGTCGACCATGATCTCGCCGGCTTCGCCCAGGTGGATGCGCTGTGGCGAGAGGGCGCGGTGGACGAGGCCGGCGCGGTGGGCGGTGGCCAGCGCGTCGCAGACGCGCAGGAAGCTGATCGCGCAGGCCGTGGCGTCGGCGAGCGCGGGCAGGGGCGGGACGGCCGCGACCGCCTCGGCCAGCGGGACGCCGGCGAACGGCCGCTCGACCAGCGTCGCCTGCTGGCCGTCCTGCACGAAGTCGAGGATGCACGGAAGTGCCGAATGGCCCAGTCTGCCCAGGATGCGGGCTTCAGCCTGCAGGCGGTCGGCCTGGTCGAGTGGCGCCGTGCGTACGGCCACCAGCCGTCCCAGCACCTGATCGCACGCCTCGCCGGCCGGCGAGGTCTGGTAGCGCCGCGCGTGACCGTCGGCGGTCACCTCGGAAGGATGGTAGGCTTCGTCGCTAGGCATGTAGGTACGGTTGGTTGTGGGTGTGTGCGGCGGGGGCGGCGATGCAACCTGGTTGGCTCCGCTCAGCGAGCCTGCCGCGGCAGGTCGTTGGTCATGATGTTGTAGTGCCAGCGCTGGAACAGCGTCTGCATGGGATTCAGTTTCGGCACTTCGCTCGGCGTCGGATCCAGGGCCACGACCTTCTCCAGGGTCTGCGTCGCCACCGGCTTCATCAGGTAGTTGTCGAAGACCTCGCCGCGGCAGATGAAGCGGAAGTAATGGCTCTTGCCGATGAAGAAGCAGCCGGTGGCGCAGAACCACGGCGTCGCCGGGTCGGGTTCGAAGCGGGGGGTGGCGCGCGGGCCGTAGCGCGGGTCGTCGACCTGCGGGCCGGCGGCGGCGTAGAGCGGATCGCTGCCGTTGAATGGCGTCAGCGGATCGCCGCGCCCGGTCGGGGCGGCGGTCCAGCGGGCGGTGCGCTGGAAGTTCCGCTCCTCCAACGTGGAGCTGGGGTGGATCATGTAGGCCGAGCACATCGCCTTGCCATCGCCGTCGAAGTCGAGCGGCCGGAAGGTGTCGCTGTATTTCGGGCTGGCGCCGAGGAAGGACAGGCGGAAGTCGTTGAGCATGCGCTCCATCACCTTGGCGCGATCGGCCGAGCTGGCACCCGAGACGGTCTTCAGCAGGTCGGCGGTCCTGAGACTGCGGATGTTGTGGGCGGCCGGTGTCGGGCTGACCGTGAAGTAGACGGTGCCGAACTGCCACTCGGTCTTGTAGTCCTTGCTCAGGACGATGGGGTTGGCCGGGAAGCTGCCGGGCGAGGCCTGGCTCTCGCCGAGCTGGCGCAGGAACAGTGCGTCGATCTCTTCGATGCTGTCGTAGGCCAGCGGATCGCGCAAGGTCGCCGGGTTGAAGCCGGCGGCTGGATTGAACACCGGGCTGGGGTATTGCACCCAGCCGGCGCGGGCGATGGAGATGGCCTGGCTCAACGCGTAGGCCATGTCCCAGAAGTAGCTGTGCTTGTAGAACACCTTGGAGGTGTCGATGCGTTGCCATACGGCGTAGCGGATGCCGGAGCTAGGTGGTGCCTCGACCACTCCGACGTACTTGTCGCTGCCGCCCATGTATACCAGGGGCTGGCCGGTGTGGGTGCACCAGCCGGGACCGCGCGTATCGGCATCGATGAGTTCGCCGAGGTCATCGGAGCCTTGCGCGAGGGTCGGATCGGCGACCGGCAGTGCCGAATCGCCGCGGCACAGCGGGCCGGGATAGCGGTCCTGCACCCACCGGGTGTCGAGGCTGGAGATGGTGGTGGTGCAGATGTAGCCCCAGGTGACGGAGTTGTCGCTGATGGCGCTGCCGGTGCCGCTCGGCCCGCCGGCGCCGGCACTGGTGCCGGCGCCGAGGCAGCGGTAGACGTTGCCGCCGTTGGACACGGCATGACCGACCCGGTAGGCGGTGGTGGCTGCCCAGGGAGCGACGACAGCGAAATAGTCCGGTTTGATCTCGCTGGCGGCTTCGACCAGGGTGGTCGGTGAGGGTGACGAGGGCGCCGGGAACTCCCGGAAGCCGTTGCCGAGCTGGTCGTTGAGCAGGTCGAGGCCGGGCTTGGTTTCGGTGACAGAGATCGCCTTGCTGGAGGTGACGGTGGGGGAAAACAGTTCGACGGTATAGGGTTTGCCGTCGCTGCCGGTGCGGACCTCCTCACCGATCTTGATGTACCAGTCCTCGCGGTTCCAGTAGAGCGTCTTCAATTCCGGCGGCAGGTAGGCCAGGATCATCGAACTGACCACCTGCGGCGGCGCGGTCAGCAGGTTGACATGCCAGGGCGTGTCGACCCGGCCCTGGTACCAGTGCGCCAAGGGTTGGCCTTGGCGCACGCTTTCCAGCCGTCGGCCGAAAGGCGTCGGAATGAGCAGGTAGTTCGCCATGGGACCCAGGCCGGTGCCGTTGGGTCCATCGGAGTTGGCCACCGGGTCGCAGAGCAAGGGATTGCTGCCCGGCACGAAGGTGGAGAGCGCGCAGTACTGGTTGAACCAGGACTGCTGCGGACCGAGGTAGGCATGGACATAGGGTTTCGGACCGGACAGCCAATCCGCACTGCCACCGCCCATTTTCCACTGCCGGATCGGTGTCAGGACCTGCCCACCATCGCGGCTGGGACGGATGTTGAGCGGCCCCTTGGGGTCCCATGGCCCGGTGCCGGCAACGTATTCGTAGAGCCGACCACCCTGCAGTGGGTTGGTGGGCAGCACCGCATGGTTCAGGCCGCGCCACCAGTTGCCGGCCTCGCCGTTGGCGGTGTGGTGCCCCCAATAGTACTGCTTGGACACGGCCGTGGTCCGGAACATCCACGGGAAGGTTGCCGGCAGCCCATACAGCGGATCGGTGTCGTCCGCCATCCACTTGCGGTCGGTATTCGAGATCACGCCACGGCCGCGGAAGATATGGCTCATGCGCTGCGCGGTGGTGGCCACGCTGCCGGGCCAGCAGGCGACCATGTTGAGCCAGGCATGGGCCGAGGCGTCGAGCCATTGTGGCGGCTTGCGGTAGCCGTTGTCCTGGACCCGCCAGTCCCAGTCCAGATCAGCGACCGGGTTGGAAAGCAGATGGCCGTCGAGGTCGATCACGCCGAGGGTGTAGCGCAGGCGATAGCGCGCCTGCTTGCGCCGGTCCGCCACCGTACCGGTGGTGATGCGGCGCAGATGCTCGTCGAGGAAGAGTCCATCGTCCAGCTCTGGCGCGGCGGCGGCGAAGTCGGTGAAGCGCACCGGTGAGACTGGCTCGGGCGTGACCGCGCTGGGATCGGGCCGCGACAGGTTGAGGTAGCCCGGTTCGATGTAGCGGCCGCGGCCATCGAGCGTCTCGGCGCCGACCGTGTCGTGCCAATCCTTGTCGAATTCGCCGTTACTTGCCGCGCGGTTAAAGAACGGCGCCAACAACCCGCTGGCGTCGGCATTGACCTGCGGATTGTACAGGACGGCATTGCCATACCTGGGGCCGACATCGTTGGGCCGGTACAGCGAGACGAACGGCGCCCGGTAGGGGCCGTCGAGAAAGGTCGGCGCGGCGGCCACGGCCTGGGTACCGGAGTTGCCGGCCACCGGCAGCGAGGCCGCGTAGTGGTCGATCATCGCCTGCTGCTCGGCGTGGGCGGTGCCGCACAGCGCGGCTTCGCGGGCCAGCGCGATCAGCATCTCACTCTTGCCGGACATCTCGGCCCGGCTCATCGAACGCAGGAAGGCGTAGCCGACCATCAGGATGATGGTTGCCAGCCCCAGGCAGAGCAGCAGGGCGGAGCCGATGGCGTGCCGTGGCATGATGGTCCTCAGTAGCGGATCGTGTGCGGAGTGGTGCAACTGAAGCTGTAGGTGAAGGAGACGTCAGCGACACTGCTGGAGCCGGTCGAAGCCGCCAGGGTCAGGCCCAGGCGGATGAGGGTCGGACGCTGCGCCATGTCGGCGCTGGCCGCCCGTCCGTCGACGAGGTTGCCCGGCGAGGCCCAGGCCAGGTTGGCCACCCCGTCGGCGGTATGCGCGACGCCCTGCCCGTCGAGCACCTCGATGGTCAGCCCTGTGCAGCGCCGCACCAGCGGCCGGGCCCTGATCAGCAGGTCCTCGTAGTCGCCGACATCGCGGGTTTCCTCACCTGGGTCTCGTACGCCGTTGCGGTTGGTGTCCCACGTCTGCCAGGAGTTCTCGTCGAGGAGGGCGACCGGGCTCAGCGGCGCGGCGGCGGTGCCGGTCTCGCGCCGGGGCTGGGGCAGGCTCAGGAAGTCGCTCAGGGCCGGGCCGCCGATGTCATCCTTGTGCACCCACAGCGAGGGTTTGAGGACCCGTGTCCAATAGGTGCCGGCATTGGTATTGTCGAGCTGGAAGCGGCGCACGTGGCGGCTGGACGAGACCTCGATGACCCCGGAGGTCTTCGACCACTTCCAGCGCGTCCACACCAGGTCGGTGGCGGCGCCGGCGAACTTGTTGGTGGTGTGATCCCAAGGGTCCTCCTTGCCCTTCATGAAGACGAGTTCAACCGATTGCGCGGCCGTGTCCGAGCGCAGCCACACCGCGGCGCCGGGGTGCATCGCCGACACCTCGCGCGACAGCTTCTCGTAGACCGTGCGCGCCGTCGCGTCGGTGGCCTGGCGGGCCTGCAGGCGCCGCGTCATGGCCAGCATCTGGCTGAAGGCGGCGGTGGCGACAGCGACGATGGCCAGGGTCAACGCCGTCGCCACCAGCAGCTCGATGAGGGTGAATGCGTCCCGTCGGTTGGGGATCATGGCAGCCGCCTGACCATGCGACGGTTGACCGAGGCTACGCAGGTGCCGTCGGCGCCGTCGTAGACGTCGACGACGACGGTGACTACCGCCATCTTGCCGGACGGATCGGGCAGCAGCACCGGATTCGATTCGCTCCGCACCACCCACAGGCCGTTGAGGTAGCCCTGGGTGTTCGCCCCTGAGGGCGTCTGCGAGGGATCGGTGCGCAGCGGGCTGGGATCGGCGAGGGCGGTCATGGCCGTGGCCATGCCGATCGATTTGCCGTGGGCGCTGCGCGCCAGATGCAGCCCGAAGAGGATCAGGCCGACGGCGGCGAGCAGACTGAGGGTGAGGATGAGCACGCAGGCCATCACCTCGACGAAGGTGAACGCGGAGCGGCTCATTTCGCCCACCACCACTTGCGGTCGCGCAACATTTCGGGCATCACGGTGTCGAAGACGGGTTCGCCGCGCGGCATGCCGTTCGCCTCCCACAGCAGATGATTGGTGTAGTGCGGCGCGGTCACGGGCTCGCTGAACTTGAACAAGGTCGGCGAGGAGGCGCCAGGCTTGCCCCAGATCTTCTTCGGCTGCTCCCAATCGGCTCCGGTGATGGTCATGTCGAAGGTGCGGGTCGGATCGTCGTTGTTCGGCTTCACCCGCAGCACCTGCACTTCGCCATCCGGGCTGACCCCGACCCGGTACAGCGGCGCGATCGAGCGCAGGGCGGCCTCCGCCGAGGGGAAGGTGGCGGTGTCGTCGCGGGCGTCGGGCGCCAGGGTGATCCAGTAGAAGCCGGTGCGTGCGACGTAGTCGGTGGCCTCGCGCTGGGCTCGCGAATCCGACAGGGAGTTGGTGTAGGGGTCAGCCATGTTGCCGACGAAGCGCGTGCTGTTGGACATGTCCGCCAGGCCGAGGTCGAAGTTGTTCTGCCACGGCCAGGAGGGCACGACATACGGATCCTTGGCCGGAGAGGTGTTTCCACCGTACATCTTGCGCCAGTTCCACTCGCCGGCGTCATTGTTGCCGCCGTGGCCGTTGCGCATGCGGAACCAGTCGGTCTCCACCGAGCCGTCAGCATGGAAGAGGATGATGAAATCGAGCCACTTGGCATTGACCAGCGGGCGCGGCTCACCCTGCTTCAGCACGGTGTAGAGCGGCTTCGGTACCATGGCGACCTCGGCGGCCGAGATCAGGCCATCCCGGTTGGCGTCGTCGAGCACCTTGCGGTCGATGGGATTGCGGCAACCGCTGATCTCTCCGTCGTAGCCCTCATAGTAGAAGCCGGTATGGCTGACGTCCCGACCGTTGACGTTCGCCTTGGTGGTCCAAAAGGCCCGCCAGGCGAAGGTGTACTGCGTCACCTTGCGCAGCGACGGGTCGTAGCCACCCCAGGTGTGCAGCTGCTGCGTCCCTGCATCCCACCAGCCGAACCAAGGGCGTGGGTAGGTCGCCGAATAGTGGCCGCCCAGGCCGGGCAAATCATTGTCGCCGTTGTCCTGATCGGTGAGGGCGAGGAAGCGGACCTTGCCCTTGGGCAGGACATGCGGTTCGTCGATCCAGCAGCGCTCGACCCACTCCAGATAGTGGCTCAACGGATAGTTGGCGTAGTAGGTCGCGATGCCATTGAGCGGCGACACGCCGACGTCGAACAACGGCGGCTTGCCGAGGAAGCGGTCCCAGCGGCCGCCGATCGCCTGATTGCCAGCACGTACCTCGTTGGCCGGTCCGATCACCCGGTACCAGTGCCCGCCAGAGCGGTTGTTGAGGATCCGGCCGCTGCTTCCCGGCTCGTTCTGGATGTTGAAGGCGACGGCGTAGGTGCGGTTGTTGCGGATCGCCCGCGAGCGTGTCTCGCGCAGCACCGCGGCCAGCTCTTCGGCGGCAGAAAGGACCTGCAGGCCGCGGTCCGTCCCGGACGGCAGGGTGAAGGCGATGCTGCACAGCAGGGCCACGATCAGCAGCACCACGAGGAGCTCGATGAGCGAGAAGCCGCGAGGCGAGTACAAGGCCGTCATGGCAGGCTCCCATCGTAGTTGTACAGGGGGACGTTGTCCCGGTTCACCGCCGCATCGCGCATCCAGTCGGCGCGCCTGTCGGGGCCGGCGCTCCACAGTTCGAATTCGAGTTCGAGACCGCGCGGAGCGTAGAAGCGGCGGTCGGAGCGGCGCAGGTTGGCCAGGTCGGGCAGACGCACCGCATCGACCGTCAAGGGCTTGGCGGTGAGGGCGTCGACCGGCGCCAGGGTGGTGCGTCCCTGGGCCTGCATGCCATAGTCCCGGGGACGGATCACGGCTGTCCACACACCATCACTCGGCGAAGCCACCATACCCTCGACCACCTGTCCGACGTAGAGCAAAGGCCGGCCCCAGCCATCGAGGATGGCATCGCCGGAACGGTGCTTGCGCGGAATCTCGCCGACCAGGAAATCCCTGGCCCAACCGCGACTGGTCGGGGCGCTCAGCAGTGGCGTGGTTGGTATGACGCGCCGATACACCAGCGGCCAGGTGGCCATATAGGCCGGATCGACGACCGGTGTGGCGACGGTGGTGTTGCCGGCGAAGATCGCCAGACGGGCTCGCTCGGAAGCCATGGTGTTCAGCATCCAGGCATAGCCGGCACCGTCCGTCTCCTTGAAAGCGCGCGCGTCGACCGGGACCGAGTCCATCCGGTAGACTAGCGCCGCCGCCACCGCTTCGCTGCGCAGCGTGTCGAGGTCGGCGGTGCTGATGTCGGTGCCGACATGCCAGTACAACCGGTTGTCCCAGGTGGCGCCGCTGGCGAGGTCCGCATAGGTCGGCTGCCACGGGTACGAGCCGATCTCGGAGCGGAACAGGCGGATCGCCGTGTCCACTTTCGCCATCACCACCTTGGTCGCCCCTTTGTCTGCCTCGCGCTGGGCCAGGCCGAGGAGTGGCAGCGACACGCTGAACAGTGCAACGATGATGCCGATGACCATGATGAGTTCGACGAGGGTGAAGGCCCGACAGTCGACTGACGCATCGTCGATTCGTTGAGACAATGTGGTGAGATGCTGCATCAAAGGGCTATCCGTGCCTCAGAAATGTCGCCAGTACGCTTCGACTGACGGGGAATTTGTTGCAGGAAAGCCCGATTTGATTATCAATATATTGACATTTCCGGGATGTACCAGCCCTGCAGCTCCGTGACCATACGGCCGTCCGGCCGTGCAGGTGGGGCGTTGAAACGTGTGGATCAAGTTGCCGATCGAACGTCTGCACAGGCCCGAGCGTAGCCGGACCGGCCGCCAAGTGGAAGCGGTTGTTCAGGGTTCTTGCATAGAGAGCGAGGATAGGCGCATGGATGCAGGGAGTGGCTGCGTTGGATGTCTGATGCATGCGATATTCGACCTCAGGCGGAGTCTATGCTAGCCCGCACGGATCATCGCAGGCACCTCTGGTGATCCTGTTCACTATACATAGTGTTGCAGCAAGGGCGATGACGATATGTCTAGTGGCGGGCGCTGTGGCGTCCGGACTCCTGCAACCATTGCCAGAAACCATGCACACCGACCTCGCCGCCCGCTTCGCTTGCACCGTCGCTACGGCCATCCCTGGCATCCTGCGCCGACAGGCGCCCGATGGCTCCATCGCCTATGACGGCCTGCCCCTGGTCTATCCGCAGCATGCCATCCATCCGCTGGCCTACGTCTTCGCCGGACGCGATCCGGAGCGGCGGTGGCAGGACTCACCCGAGGTGCTGACAGCGATCCGCCGCCTCGGCGACTTCCTCGTCGAGCGCTACTCCGATAGCGGGGCTTTCTGCTACGACAGCCACGGCTTCGCCATCACTGGCGTCGACCAGCGCCTGACCGGCGCCTGGACGGAAGCGCTGCACCTGCTGCGCCAGGCCGGCGCCGACCTGCCCTACGCCGCCTGGGAGGACAGGATTCTGCGCGCCTGCCGCACCCTGATCGAGCACCGCCTGCGCAAGCTGGCCGGGATCCGGCGCTTCATCGGCCACGCCACGTGCACCGGCCCCAACCACGTCGCGCTCTACCTCACCACCGTCTACCGCGCCGGCGTGGTGCTGGGCCGTCCAGAACTGTGCGACGCCGCGCTGCCGATCGCGCGGGCCTTCGCCGCCGACGTCAACCCCGACGGCTATTGGGAGGAGCACGGCGACTACGCGCGTTCGGGCGGGCCGACTGGCGCCTACACCCAGCTCAGCTTCGCCGCCATGGGCCTGATGCATGCCTGGACCGGCGAAGCCGTCTTCCGTTCCGCCGTCGAGGCTGGGACGCGCTTTCATAGCCGTTTCTGCCACCCCGATGCCACCAAGGTCGAACTGCTCGATGAGCGCGTCCGCGCCAGCGCCAGCGCCAGTGCCAGCGTCTGGGGGCTGTTCGCGCTGTCGCATTGCGCCGAAGGACGCGGCGCCGCCCTCGCCCATTTCCGTACCTGGCTGGCGCACCTCGGCGATCCCGCGGATGCGAAGCCCGAGGATCTGGCGCGCCTCTGCGACAACCACCAGCACTGGCAGGACGGACCGGTCGTCCCGGCCCCCTTCGAGCAGGACGGTCATACCGCGGTGCTCAGCCTGCCTGGCGGCATCTTCCGCCGCCAGGGCTGGAGCCTCGGCCTCTCAGCCATGCGCGCGAGCAATGCGGAGGATCCGCTCTATCGCGACAACGGCTTCGCCCTCGATCGTCAGAAGCTGTTCTCGGTGTGGCACCCCGCCACCGGCCTGCTGCTCGACGGCTCGCAGTCCAAGCACCAGCCGGCGAACTCGACTTTCGCCACCATCACCGGCGAACAGAGCACGGATGACTGCCTGCCCCTGGGCGGCGCAATCGGCGAGGAGGTCGGCGACCTGGTGGTGCGCGCCTTCTACCGCAGCTTCGCCGGCGCGGTGCGGCTGCACATCCTCTCGCCGCGACAGTTGCAGGTGGTCTTCAGCGTCGATCCGGCCGCCGCCATCAACCCCATCCATGCCGGCTTCACCCTGGCGCACCGGGCCGGTCCGCTGCTACCGCTGGCCGGGGGCAGCCGGGCGCTGGATGCCGAGCCGTTCCGCCTCGACGGCGCAGCCCTGGGCGGCGGCTTCCGCCTTGGCGCCCTGACCGTGCGCGGCCCCGATGACCTGTTGGCCATCTGGCCGTTCGAGCCGTGGAACTCCTACGCTGCCGATCACAAGCCGCGCGCCCAGGACCGCCAGCTGCGGGTGAGCATCCCGCTCGGCCTGCAGCGCCGCTCGGCCACGGTCATCATCGAGGTCGATGGATGATCCGGAGCCGGCTGCCGATCCTCGGCCTGGCGATCGGCGCCGAGGTCGTGGTCAAGGCCGTTCCCGACCCATTTTCGAGTTCGCTGGTGGGCGATGCCCGCTCGGGCATCCTGCCCGGTGGGGATCGTCACATCTGGTCGCGGCAACGTTATAATATTAAGAATGAGAAATATCTAAACAGATTATATTGACAACCGTCGCTTCCCTCCATCACGCACGAAACCGCCCCATGCGCCCTGCCTCCTGCTTCTTTCTGCTCGGCATCCTGGCCGCAGGACTCCTGTTGGCCGGCGAACCGCCTGGTCTGCAACCGCGGTCATCCGGCCGCGAAGGCACGGCTGCGAAGGCGATCCTGGCAGCCTCAGGGTTCACCGGGGGTTTGTGCCTGCTCCTGGGTTGCGGCCGGGATGGCTCCGCCGGACTCGCCGCCGCGCTGACCGAAACAGGCTCCATGCCCATTCACGCTCTGGCGCTGGATGACGCTGCGCTGGCGCGGACCCGCACGGCCATCGAATCACGCGGTGTCGCCGGTCGGGCTATGGCAGAGAAACTCACCGGCAAGGCCCTGCCCTATGTGCCCGACCTGGCCAAGCTGGTCGTGGTCGAGGATGAAGCTGCTCTGGCTGCTGCGGGTATCGCCAAGGCGGAGATCCTTCGTGTCCTGGCACCGGGCGGAGCGCTCTGCACCTTGCAGGGCGGCACGTGGAATGTCGCCATCAAGCCCCGTCCGAAAGAGATGGGCGAATGGACCCACCCGCATCATGGCCCGGACGGCAACCTGGTATCGGACGACAAGCAGATCTCCTTCCCGCTCGATCTCCGTTGGATCGACGGGGTGGCGGTCAACCGCGGCGGTTGGGCGGAATGCGCTTCCTGCCGGGCGGTGGTCCTGGCCGGCGGCCGGTGCTTCACGGTCAATAACGATGAATTGGGCAGCACAGGCACAGCGGTCCTCAAGGCCCGCGACGCCTGGAGTGGCATGCCACTGTGGAAGATCGATTGCGAGATCGGTTATGGCAAAATCGAGCTCGACTGGCGCAACGTCTGGCCATTGGTGGCCGATGACCGGCGGGTGTACCTCGCAAGGAAGGGTGCGTTGGCCATCATCGATGCGGCGACTGGCGCGGTACAGGCGGCGTTGGCCACCAAGTTCCAACCGCGCCGGCTGATCCTGGCCGACGGCACGCTGGTGGCTGCCTGCTGGGAGAGCGTGGTGATGTGCAACTCCAAGATCGGTTTCGAAAACGACGACATCCGCTCGGTGTGGTGGCCGGGAGGCGAGGGTACCGTCGAGGCGTTCGACGCGACCACTGGCAGGCCCAAGTGGTCCCTGCCACTTGCCGCGCTCACCATCGCGTACGCTGATGGGACGCTCTACATCCTCACCCACAAGGGCGCCCCGCCGACCGAGCGGACGCTGGTGGCCGTGGATCCAACCGACGGCAAGGAGAAGTGGCGGGTCCCGCATAGCGCTTTCGGCGAACAGGCCGACACCGTGCTGGTTTCCGCCGGACCGGGTTGCGCCGTGCTCACCGGCAGCCGAGGCAAGGGCAAGCGAGGGGCCTTCGTGGTCTCGGCAGTCGACGGGAAAACCCTCCACAGCATCGCTGGCGTCGTGCCACGGACCGTCGTCGGCAGCGAACTGTGGTGCTCTGACGGCCGCTACGATCTCAAGTCCGGGGCCAAGATAGCCGGCCAGGGGTTGCCAAATACCTACGGTGGCACGAATACCATAGGTGGTTGCGTGCCTCCGATCGTGATCGGCGGCAAGCTGGTCACCGGCTCGCGCCAGGGCAGCTACGCCCTCTACGGCGAGGACCCGACCAAGGCGCCAACCCAGATCAGCTACAAGGCGGTGCGTGGCGCCTGCATCCAGGGCATGGTCCCGGCCAACGGCATGCTCTACACTGCGCAGAACATGTGCGGTTGCTTCCCCCATCAGATCGGCGGATTCATCGCCTCGGGGCCGGGCGCCGGTGCGCCGCCTGCCGCCGCCGATTTCGAGAAGCCGCGGCCGGTTGAACAGGGTCCGGCCTTCGGATCCACGGTGGCAGACGTCGCCTCGGCCGCAGATTGGCCGACCTACCGGCACGACGCCGAACGCAGCGCGGGCCTGTCGGCAACCATTCCGGAAACGCTCAAACAGCACTGGAAGGTCCAGGTTGTCGCGCCCGCCGAGGGCGCCTTCGCAGAGGCCTGGCACGCGCGGATCGGCGTACCGCAACCGCTTACGGCGCCGATCGCAGCCGCCGGACTGGTGGTGGTCGCCGGCTTCGATAGCGGCCAGATCGTGGCCGTCGATCCCGACAACGGCGCAACGGTCTGGAAGACCTTGCTTGGCGGCCGCATCGACACCCCGCCCACCTACCACGCTGGGTTGCTGCTGGTCGGCTGCCACGACGGATGGGCCTATGCCCTCCGTGCCAAGGACGGCGTCATGGCCTACCGCACGCGGATCGCCCCGCTTGAACGGCGGCTGAGCGCGTATGGGCAGGTCGAGTCCTTCTGGCCGGCAGCCGGCGCGATCCTGATCCACGAAGGCGTGGCCTTCGCCACTGCCGGGCGTTCAACCTCTACGAGCGGCGGGATCGCTCTGGTGGCATTCCAGCCGGGGACCGGTGAGACGGTGTGGGCCAAGCAACTCGATAAGACCACCCCTGGATTCATCGACGTGCTCGCCATCCGTGACGGTGAACTGGCCTGGCATTCCTCCCGGTTGGATCCAAAGGATGGCAGGCTCCTGCTCCCGGCGCAGCAGTACGCAGGCCACATCAGCATGCTCAACGGGGCCTGGATGGGCGGGTACAACCAGCGTAGCGGTGGCGGCCTGATGCTCGGCCGGATGTGTGGCAGTGCGATGTCCTGGAACCAGGAGCTGGTCATCGCCCCGGCATTTGCAGTGGCCCGCGCCAAGGTCGACGCTCCCAAGCCCGATCCCAAGGCCGGACCGAAGCACGCCGAGAGATTCAAGGACACGGACTGCACCTGGAAGACGGAACTCGAACCGCAAACCCCTTGGGCCCGGATCTACTCGACCGCCCTGACCGGCAATCGTGTCTTCTATGCAGGTTCGGTCTTCAACGGATGGCAGAAAGGCCGCTACGACGGCAGTTTCATCTGGATCAAGTCGGCACTGGATGGCAAGAAGACCCAGGATGCCATCAGACTCGATGCGGCCCCGATCCTCGACGGCTTGGCCATAGCCGGTGATCGCGTCTATCTCGCGCTGCAGGACGGGTCCCTGGTCTGCTGGGGGAGATGAATGTTCACGGCAGGCAGCGTGATCATGGACCTCGGTGAGCGTTCGGCATGCATGTCGTCCTCGGCCCGCCGTCATCGTCGCCATACCTGTCCTACCGGCCCACGGCGGCCGGTGACCAGCGGATCCGGAGACTAATCCCCATGCGCCATCCATCCCCATGTTGCCTGCCCATCCTCCTCCTCGCTGCTGCCCGGGCCATGGCCGGCGATGCCGTGGACGGGCTCAAGCCCGGCTGCTGGATGGAGGTCGCGAATTCGGCGCTGGCCGCGGTCGCTCCGGCCGGGGTGAAGCCCAACGTCATCGCCCCCTGGTCGGGCGGAGCCTTCGACAGCAAGCGCGACCAGCTCATCGTCTGGGGTGGCGGGCACGGCGACTACAGCGGCAACGAGATCTACGCCTTCAACCTCAAGACGCTCGCCTGGACGCGGGTGACCGAGCCGAGCAACCCGCCGGCCAAGGATGTACCGTACGCCGCCGACGGCGGCCCCTGCTCGCGGCACACCTACAACTACCTCCAGTACCTGCCGGCCATCGACCGCTTCGTCTCCCTGGGCGGCGCCGGTTTCTGGCAGAGCGGACAGACCGGCACCGACCATCTCGACGCCTTCGACTTCCAGACGAAGAAATGGGCGCCCTTGAAGGCCGTGCCGCCGCGGGCCTTCGGCATCGGGGCGTTCTCCGCCGTCGATGCCGCCACCGGCCATGTCTGGCAGCACGGCGCGGGCGGCAAGTGCCTGATCCTCGCGCAGTACGCGCCGGAGAAGGACACGTGGACCACGCATGGCGGCCAGTGGACCGAGGGCGACAACGACTTCAGCTATTACCTGACGGCGGCCATCGACGCCAAGCGCCAGGTCATGTACGCCTGCGGCGGCGGAGCGCTGTGGTCGTGGAAGCTCGCGGCCAGCGGTGACATCAAGGCCGAGGCCGTCACCTCCACCGGCGACTCCCAGATTGTCAAAGCGCCTTCACCCGGCTTCGAATACCACGCGGCGTCCGACCGCTTCATCGCCTGGAGCGGCGGCGCCGAGGTCTTCGCCCTGGATCCCGCGACCCGGGTGTGGAGCAGGTTGGCCCCCGCCGCGGGGAACACGGTCACGCCGAGCAAGGCGGCGGGCAACGGCACCTTCGGCCGCTTCCGCTATGTGCCGAAGCGCGACGTCTTCGTCGTGGTCAACGACATCGCGGAGAACGTCTTCATCTACCGCCTGCCTAAGGACGCTGCGCCGGCCAAGCCGGCCAAGGTTGGGCGCTAACGGGTCATGCAAGTCTGCGTTCGTGACATAACTCAGTAATATTCAGACCATATTCGCTATGCACAGCATCCACGCCAGGAACACCAACATGCCGCACGTCGCCTCCATCCACCGTCCGGTCGCCGCGAGCCTGCTGGCCATCGCCGCCGTCACTGCCGCGAGCGTCGGCGATCCGCAAATCGCCACCGACCACCCGCAGATGCGCGGCGAACTGTCCTGCTCGACCTTCGAGCGCCTCGAAGCGACCGCCTTCGCCCAGTTCAAGCAGCGCTACGGGCACGCACCGGCGACGGCGGTTGAGCGGGTGATCGCGCACTGGGCCTGGCGCACCGAGCACCATCAGCACGCCGACGCCGACAACATCCCCTACGGCAAGGGGACCAAGAAGGCCCTCTCCTATAGCGATCCCGAAGGCCGCGACTTCTGCCGTGATGGCTTGCTCGGCCTGTTCGGATTCTCGACCGGACTGTGCTATTCCATCCATGCCCAGTTCACGCCGTTCATCCAACGGACGCTGGGCGACTACCTCGCCGCCTCCTGCACCCTGATCCCCGGCCATACCTCGTTCGAAGCCTACGCCGACGGCGCCTGGCGCCTGGCCGACATCACCTGCGGACACATGGTCTTCGACAAGGGCCAGCCCATCGGCATCCTCGCCATCATCGCCAACCGCAGCCGCCTGGCTGAACTGGATGGCGGCTTTCTGAAGCTGAAGCTCGGCCCCTTCGGCGACCCCGTCAGCGGCTACAACGCGGTGAAGGAGCCAGAAGGAGAAGGCCGGCAGATGATGTTCGGCTACCTCGGCATGCCCATGGTCTACAGCCTGCGGGCCGGCGAGACCTTCACGCGCTGGCGTCTGCCCGACGGCGGCGATGGCGTCGAGGCGATCTGGTCGAAGGACTACTTCGAACAGGCGGCCGGCCACCCGAAGCATCACGGCATGGCCCGGCGCGAGACGTTCATGGGTTTCGGCGCGGTCGGCGAGGGCAACATCGGCCGTATGGGCGTGAAGAAGCCACCGCTGGTCTACAGCGCCAAGGGCGCCTTCGATTATCTCCCCGACCTGAAGAGTGTCGACGCCGAGACGCTTATGTCGTGGAACGCCACCCCGACGATCGCGGTGAGTGGCGGCAAGATCGTGGCCAAGGGAGGCGAGGGCAGCTTCGTGTTGGCGCACGCCGCTCCCTATCCGGTCGCTGCCCACCAGGCCGACAATGCCGCCGCGCCCTGGAACGTATTCAAGAATCCGTGCGACAAGACAGCCACCCTCTCCATCACCGGTTCCGCCGGGGTGCGCATGCAGCTGTCCCTCGATGCCGGCCAGAACTGGACCGACCTCGGTGCAGCCGGGACGCCGCTCGACTACACCGACCAGGTGAAGGGGCGATTCAGCTACCTCGTCCGCGTCGTCGTGCCTGACGCGGGCGAGGTCTCGGCGATCAGCCAGCGTACGGTGGTGCAGGTCGGGCCGGCGGTGTTCCCCAGGCTCAAGGACGAGGGCAGCACCATCACCTACCAGGCTGGCAACCTCGGCGTCATCCATGGCGGTCCCGACCACCGCATGGCCAAGGCCTTCCGCTTCCCCGAACTCGACGCCGACGGCTGGACCACCTACCGCATCCAGGCCCCCGGCGCGATCCGCTCGCTGCATGGCGTGTCGATGGCTGTCGGCCGCAAGGAGATGTCCGTGGAGACCTCCCTCGACGGCAAGACCTGGGATGTCGCCATGGCGCCGGTGACGATGGATCGGGCCGGCACCGCGCGCAACTGCTCGATCTGGGGCAACGGCACCAACGCGATCATGTGGGGCGACCGTCGCTATCCCGACGGCACCGCGGCCACCGGTTACATCCGGCTCAAGAATGCCGAGGAGACGGCGACCCAGGTCTACGCCACCTTCGACAACCCGGGCACGGCTGCCGGCCTCGCGGTACTGGTGGAATGGGACGATGCCGGCGGAGCAGGTCGCAAGGCCAACACCACGTTCAAGCCAGGAAAGGCTGAGCAGACCTGGACCGTGCCCACGGGCAAGGACACCGTGACCAACGCCATCACGTTTGCTCCGGTCGCACCGTGACCGGAGCAGTCGGCCTGCCCGTCTGACCCAGCGCACACGGTCCGACGGGCGGGTGCGGCCAACCCAACTATTTCCTGTAGCGGTACGCCCAGATGGTTCTGGCCGAGCGGAAGATCACCACGTTGTGCCGGCTGTCGTAGTCGGCCATCATGGCTTCCATGAATTTCACCCGCTCTTTGCTCTCGGCCGCGTACTGGGGCTCGATCCTGGTCCAGGTGTTCTTGGCGACGCTGTAGGCCCACATGTCATTGCAGGAGGGCCCGTTCCAGTCGATATCGCCGCCCACCAGGATGACGACGTCATTCTTGGAGTCGTAGACCAGACCGTATTTGCTGGTGCGGAAGGGTGGGGATTTCGGTGGTTTCAAATCCGTCCAGGTGTTGGTTGACGGATCGTACAGGCAGGTGCGCAGGGCGTGTTCGTGCCAGAGCTTGGCCTTGTCCTGCCTCCAGAACGTTTCGGCTTTGCCGGCGGCCTCGGTGGCCGGCAGCGCGTCGGCAGGCTTCTCGACCGAGGTCTTGCCCGTCGGGCCGTCGGCGATGCGCAGGAAGGCCTTCTTCGAGGCGACGTAGGCCAGCCGCTGGTAGACATACATCGGTCCGGGGCAGTCTACCGATGGCCTGGTCGTCCAGGCCGCGGCGGTGAACTCGAAGACCTGTGTGGCCTTGTCAACGGGATGGATCGCCAGGTCATGGTCGGGGCTCCAGATCATGTAGCAGTTCTGATTTGCGCCGCTGCCTGTGACCGGCACCAGCGTGAATTGGTCCTTGGGCAGGTCATAGGTGAAGTAACCGCCGGGCAGGCCTGGCGGGGGAGCCGCGTACGGGCCGGAGGCCGCGCCGCCGAAGAACCAACTGACCTTGCGCTTGGCATCGTAGGTCACCACCCGCGTGCAACCGTTGCCTGGGCGGGCCTGGCCGGTGACGTCACCGACCCGGCGGTGCAGGACGCTTTCGGTCCCAGGATCGTAGATGGCCAGGTCGTTGCCGTAGTGGGTCCAGTAGGGACTTGAACCGTTGCCGCAGCCGCCGTACTTCAGAAAAACGCCCGCGTCCTTGTCGTAGCTCCAGGGGATCTCATCGCCTTGCAGGCCGCCCTTGAGCGGGATCAGCGTGTTGTCCGGCAAATCGACCAGGCGCGGATTGAGCGCCGACGGGAACGTCCGACGGATCTCCGGCGGACCCTTGGCCGGCGGATTCTTCGCCGCCGCGCCGACGACCGGAATGAAGCCACCCGTGACGCAGTCCTTGCCGGCTTCGGCCTTGGGATCGTAGCGGAATTGCCACACCCCGAGGTCGGGATCCATCAGCGCCATGCACTTGGCCTGCGGGTTCCACGCCAGGCCCAGACGGTAGGTGAGCTCGACGGTCAGCTTGCGGCGCATGGAGGTCAGCGGCGTCGGCCCGGGCGTCTTGACCTCGGTCCACTTCTTCGCCGCCACGTCGAGATACCAGGTGTCGTTCCACACCCGCCCCTGGTTGCCGTCCATATACTCGCCGTACTGGCCGTCGGAGCCGCCGAACAGCATGACCTGCTTGGCGCCCGGGTCGTAGGCCAGGGCGCAGACCGCACGACTCGGCGGCCCGCCCGTGGCCGGGATGACCTCCCAGGTGGAGGTCGCCGTATCGAAGGCCCAGGCCTCGAAGGTGTCCTTGATCGCACCCACGGCGATGATCTTGCCGGAGGCCTCGTCCCAGGTCATGCGGAAGTTGCCGCGGTAGCATTCCTGGGGCAGCAGGTTGGTGGCCTTGCGCTCCCACTTCCCGGCCGCGAGCGCATAGACGTGGGTGATGCCTTTATCCCCGTTGCCGTACGCCGTGGGGGCGGCGACGAACACGCCCTGCTTCGCATCGAAGGCCATCCGGCCTCCGCCAATCATCGGAGCCTCCTTGGCGAAGGTCCGCTTGGCGGGGTCGTAGCGCCAGATGCCGCGCTCGCCGCTGGGCGCCGTGCTCATCCCGCCGGCGATCCACAGGCACTTCCGCGATTCGTCCCAGACCACCAGCGCCTCGCAGACGCCCGCCGGGCGATCGGCTGGGTAGTTCTCGTCCTCGGCAACGAGGCGCGTCCATTTCAGGGACGTCGGATCGAAGGCGTCAAGTGCGTTCGAGAAGCGCGGCGTGTAGCCGCCGTAGCGCAGGAAGGATGCCAGCGGCGGGCAGTAGGCCCAGGTCGAGGCCCGTCCCGGCGGGACTTCGCGTCCCTCGGCGTCGCCAGGGCAGTCGGCCAGCCGCACCCAGGTGTTGGCCGGGATCTCTGCGCCGCAGGCCGCGGCCGCCAGCATCCAACCGCACAGGCTCATCGATGCCGATTTCATGACTGCTCTCCATCCTGGTTGTGTGTGCTGAACGGGCTGCCGGCATTGGTCAGCAAGAGGTCGGCCGAGGCAGTCGGTAGGAATGATAGGGAGTGGAAGACGGCGGACCAAGAGCGACATGCATGCACGGCTCTCCACCGAGGTCCATGATGATGCTTCCGGCTGTAAAAACACCTCGCGGGTTGTTTCGTTCCAGGCAGACGATGGGAGATTGCAGTATGGATCGTATGGCATCGATAGACCACCTGTCCTGGCGCGTTTCCAGTTCCCCAACGAGGTAGGTGAATCTGTCGTTCGAGTTCCCTTGGTCGGCGAGGGGTATTCCAACATGAATGTCGGCATTTGCATATGGGGTGTTGGTGTGCGAGATGACATGGCGCAGCGGCAGAGAGAACGGCTCGCTACGCGTGCCGGAACATTCGAGGTCGATGAAGGCGTCCTTATGGCAGAGGATGTAGTTTTGACCTGTGGCATGCCGTACGGAGCGGAGGAATTTCACGGACTCCTGGTAGCACGTGTGTTCGAGGATCGATCTGACCAGGCAACTCACCGGTAATCCCTGGGTGGAATTGTTGAGCGAGGCCAACGAGTTGACCAGAACCCCGGTTCCATGGTTGTTCATCCCCAAGGCGCCGACCATGCCAGCCTGCGTCACCACCAGCGTCTCAAGATCGGATTCCGGATAGCGGATGTGCAGCAGCGTCTGAACGCCATCTTTTACGGTTGGAATATCCCAGTTCTGGGCAAACAGGGACGACTCCGGGTCGAGACGGCCTAATGCGCTGCAGCCATTTCGCTCAAACTGGGATGCGTGGACGAGCGACTGCGCGAACCAACCGTGCTCATCTGCGAGTTGCCAAGCAAAGAGGACATCCTCGGCAAGGCCGACGCCATCTGCTATGCCCTTGATCTCCTCCAGCAGATCTGGCGCCCAGTGTCGGATGGCGTCTTTGAATTGCGTCTCGGTGAGCAGCCTATGGACATACCATGAGAAGGGTTTCGACAGGAATCCGCAGATCCGTTCCTGCCATGCGCCTATGGCGGGAACAATGACACCGCGCAGCACCTCGCCGTGGATTTGCCCGCGCCGACGTGGAGGTCCGGCAAGTTCGATGACGGGCGGCATGATGATCAGGCCGGTAGGCTCAGGACGGCGTTCTCGAAGCGCTGCAGGTCGGCCTCCGTGTAATCGGCCTTGGCGATGCCGCGCAGCAGGTTCTCGCGCGGTTCCGAGGCGTATTTGAAATAGGGTATGGCGATGGCATGCGCGGCGAAATGCCGGCTGGCGGCGGCGGCGGCGTGCTCGTCCGCGAAGACCATGCCGAGAATGGGAGTGGCCTCTGAGACCACCGCGATGCCGCGGCCGGCGAGAGCCTGGCGCATGCGGCGGGCGTTGGCCTGCAGGCGGACCCGGCGCTCCGGCTCGCTGCGCAGGATGTGCAGCGAAGCCCGGCAGGCGGCGGCGATGGGCGGCGGCGGAATCGCCGATCCGGAGGCGGTCGGGCTGCGGCGGCAACGCTCGATCAATTCGAGCCGCCCGGCGAGGAAGCCGCCGCCGCAGCCCATCGCCTTGCTCATGCTGCACAGCACGGTCAGCGTGGAGTCGGGCGCCAGGCCGCACAGCTCAACCGACCCCCTGCCGCTGGCGCCCAGCGCGCCGAAGCCATGCGCGTCGTCGACGAAGAACTCGGCCCCAACCGCGCGGGCCGCCGCGGCCAGCTCGGCCAGCGGGGCCAGCTCGCCGCTGATGCCGTAGACGCCGTCACTGGCGATGATCGGCGGTGGGCCGCTGTGGGCGGCGAGCTGGCGGCGCAGGTCGACGACATCGAGATGACGGAAGGGGCGGATCTCAAGTCCGGCCGCGCGCATCCCGAGGTACTGGTTGGAGTGGACCATCGCATCGCAGTAGACCGTGCGGCCACTACCGGCGAAAAGCGAGTAGTAGACCGCGCCGCCGAAGTAGGCGGCGCCGGTAATGCAGGCGGCGCCCAGGCCGGTGAAGTTCGCGATCGACTCCTCCAGCTCCTGGTGCAACGCCGTCCAGCCGAGCGCCCAGCGCGAGCTGGTTGAGCTGATGCCGTGGGTGGTGGCGGCGCGCGAGCACGCCTCGGCCAGCCGCGGATCGCGGGCCAGGCCGAGGTAGTCGTTGCCGGCGAATGGGGTGAGTCCTGGCGTCATGGCGCGATCCCGGGTACGATGGTCTGCTGCCGCACCGTTAAGCGCGCCAGCGCGAGACTATGGACCTGATCAATCGCGCCGCGTCCGCAGGCGACGACGGAGAATCGCTCCCAGGCGAAGCCGGCGAACTGTTCATGGCTGTCGATGCTGCGCACGATCACGCCAGCGCAGGCGCGCCGTTCCAGCTCGGCGTCGCGGGGATGGACTCGTGACACGTAAGGCAGCCTACGTTGGTCATTCACTATATCAAGTATACCAGTGTTATATTAGATAATATATTTACTTGCCGCCGGCTTTGAGGATCTCCTGGATCACCCGGGCGCGGGCGATCTCGACATCCGGGGCGTCGCCCGAGACGCCGAAGTTGCTGTCGCCGCGCACCTGCTCGCGCGCCTCCGCGACCTTGCCGATGCCGTCGCGGCGCAACTCAGCGAGCAGCTTGCCGTCGGAACGTCCCTCCGTGACCAGGCGTTCGAGCACCGCGAGGTAGCGCTGGTCGTTGATGCCCTGGCGCAGCCCCTCCCAGCACGGCGTGGAGATCGGACGGCCGCCGGTCCAGTTGGGGTAGAAGCAGGCCCAGTCGGTGACACCGGCGTCCAGGCAGTTGAAGGGGTGGCCGTTGTACCAGCGCAGGGCCCAGCCATTGACCGCGAACGCTCCATGCTGCCAGGGCGTGAAGCCGTAGCGCAAGCGGGCCTCGACCGCGCCAGCGGCGGCGTAGCTGACCGAGCTGTACATGTTGAGCAGCACGCCCTTCTCGCGGCACCAGGCGGCGTTCTCGGCGAAGCTGCCATTGCAGGCCAGCATGTCGGCGTGCCCCTCGTACTTCACCGTGTGGGCGAAACGGTCGAGCGAGCAGCCGAGCACGCGCAGGGCGGGGAAGCGCTGGCGGCAATCGGCGTGCAGCTGGTTGCTCTGCGCGAAGGCCTTGCCGCTGCACACCGCCTCGTCGATCGACAGGAAGAGGTGCTTGGGATAGCGGCCGTCCCGGGCCCGCTCGTCGAGGCCGCGCAGCATGGCGCTGAACGCCTCGGCTCCGACCCCGGCCTCGACGGCGTTGCCCGATTCCGGATTGCCCAGGTACCAGAAGAAGCCGCGGTCGAGGCCGACCGCCTTCAGCCTGGCGAAGTAGGCGTCCCAGATGGCGAAATCGGCCTGCTTCTGCCCATTCATCGGCCGGTACTCGTTGAAGGTGGCGGTGGCGTTGAGCCCGTGCTCGACTAGGTCGCGCAGGGTCGCCTCGTCCTCGACCGGCCCGGAGTCGGTGACCAGGAAGAGCCGGTCGAGATCGCGCGTGGTGGGCAAGGTGAAGGGCAGCACCCGCACCGTGCAGGTGAAGGAGAAGAGCCGCCGGCTGCCGTCCTTCACCGCGATGCGCAGGGGATGCTCGCCGGCCGCGGCGGTGGGCGCGGCGCGGACGATCGCGTACCAGGCCCGGCTTTCGCCGGCCCTGGCATCGCAGCTCGGGAAGACCTCCTTCGGCCAGACGATGCTGGGGGCGATGCGCGCCTTCTTGCCGCGCGATCCGCCGACCCGCACCGGGGCGCATTCGAGCCAGCAGAGCTCGGCAGCGAGCCCGGCCGGAGCCGGTCCGTCGAGCTCGGCGACGAGTCCGCTGAAGTCGCGGAGGGCGTGCAGGCCGAACTGGAAGATCTCGTATTCCCCGGGCGGCACCGCGATCCGGCCGGCGAGCGTCCGCTCCTCCGCCGACGGGATGGCGCCCGGCAGGATGGGCGAGAGATACGAGCGGACGATCGGCAGCGCGCCGAGCTTCTGGTCGTCTGCGCTGGCGGCGAGCGCGACCACCGGCGCGTCGCTGCGCACCTCGGGGAAGCTGCCGCTGCGCACCGCGGCGAAGGCGGCATCGAGGCCTTCACGCGCCCAGGCGCGATAGCGCACCAGCAGCTGCTCGGCGGTCGGCACCAGCAGCTCCATGCGCCGGATCGCCGGGCCGCCGCCATCGCCCTTGATCATCAGACCGATGCCTCCATCGGCGAGCGCGCTGCGCAGGCTGCTGGCCGGGAACGCCAGCTCCTCGACCTGCCAGCCGGCCGGCCGGATGGCGCCGGTGGCGGTCGGGGCTCCCCAGCCACCGATGCCGGCCTCGAGCGCCTTGCCGGTGCTGTGGTAGTGCAGGCGGAGCATGACCATGCCGGAGCCGGGCAGGTCGCCCGTGACCGCCAGGCGCGCGTAGCCGGTGCCGGCAGCCAGCCGCAGCACCGGCTTGCCGTCGATGCTTTCCGACTTCCAGCGCTCGGCCGCGTTCCAGCCCGTGGTGTCGGGCGCCTCGGCGGCAGCGAGCACCGTCTCTGTGGCCGGACCTTCGGCGGCGGACACGGGGATGCCGAGGAACATCAGGTGGAGGAAGGCGATCGCGATCATGCGCATGGGTGCTCCGGGGATGTTGCGTGGCTCAGGCCGGCGTATCCGCTGCCAGCAGGCGGACCGGCAGGCGCAGCTGGACGAGCGGGGCTTGCGGCTGGTCGCGCCGCTGCTCGAGCCGCAGCACGGCCGTCTCGGCCATGTCGCGCACGCTCCACACCACGGTCGGTGGCAGCTGGCCCGCGGGGAAGACGCCGGTGTCGTTGAAGGCGTGGTCCTCGGCGGTGCTCCAGCCGACCAGATCGTAGTCCTGGTGCAGGCGCAGACCGAGCCGCTGCGCCACCTGGATGACGGCGGCGGCGTGCCGACGCCACAGCGCGACGATGGCATGCGGACGGTCCGGGCGGGTGAGCAGCGCCTCGGCGGCGGCGGGCACATCGGGCAGGTCGCAGCGCACCCACAGGGACGGATCGAAGCTGCCGCCGCCGGCCATCAGGGCCGCGGCATATCCGCCGAAGCGATCCCGGGTGACGCTGGTGTCCACCGCCGGACCGAACCAGGCGATGCGCCGGTGGTCACGCGCCAACAGCCAGTCGGTGGCGAGCAGACTGCCGGCATAGCCGTCCTGCAGCACGGCATCGATCGGACAGTCCTCGATCCAGGCGTCGACGGCGATGGCCGGCAGCCCGGCTGCGGCGATCTGTTCAAGCAGGACCCGGTCGAGCACTTCCAGCACCACGCCGCAGACGCCGGCGTCGCGCAGCCGCGCCGCCACTTCGGCCGGCGAGCGGCCGAGGGCCGAGATCGACAGCACCGTCCACTGCCGGCGATCGGCCAGCGCGTCGAGACAGGCGAGCAGATGGCCATGCACGGTCTCGACATGCCACGGCTGGATCGGCACACCGCGCACATAGGCCAGGGTGCCGCCAGGAGCCGGCGAGGTCGGACCACCGAGGACGAGATAGCCATGGCGGGGGACGCAGCGCAGGAGACCGTCCCGCTCCAGCGTCTCGAGCGCTCGGCTGACCGTGCGGCGGGCGACGTCGTGCTGCAGGGCGAGGTCGCGTTCGCCGGGCAGATAGCTGCCAGCCGGCACAGTGGCGAGCTGCGCGCGCAGGGCGGTGATGATCCTGGTGGCTTGTCGGCCTGGCATATTTGTGGTTCATAGTATATTTGTCTGATTTTTCAACTATATTTCACTTGTCACGCCTGCCATCCGGGTACGTTGTGTTCCACATAGAGTCCTCATGTGAACCAGCACATCGTTGCCAGATACGTGCGCGAGATCGGGCGCTGCTCCCGTCAGCGGCCGCGTCCGGCCGATGCAAACATCGCCTTCCAGCAGGCGCGGCCCATCCACGAGTACTGGTCGGGCACCACCGGCATCGGGGGCGAATACTGTAAAGGTCCGCATTTCGACCTCGACGAGCACGGCCGGGTCTACAAGCCCCTGCTGCGCCTCGCCATCGCGCTCCTGCTCGCCGCCGGCCTGGCGGCGGCCACCGCCCCCGACTTCGCGACGGCGCCCGCGGTGAGCGGCAGCGGCGCGCAGACCCGCATCCGCTTCGCGGCAACGGCCGCCTGCCCGGTCGAGGTCGCCATCCTCGCCGCCGACGGCAAGGTCCTGCGGCACCTCGCCGCCGGCCTGCTCGGACCCACGGCTCCCGAGCCGCTGAAGCCGGACGCGCTGGCGCAGGACCTCGCCTGGGACGGCCTGGACGATCGCGGCCGGCCCGCCGGCGGCGCGGCAACGGTGCGGGTGCGGCTCGGGCTCACCGCAACCTTCGAGCGCTTCATCGGCGAGAACCGCGGCGAGATCACCGGCGTGCGCGGTCTGGCCTGCGCCGCCAACGGCGACCTGCTGGTCTATCAACTGCACGGTGCGTTGCACCCCGGCGACAGCACCCTGCAGTGCCTGGTGCTGTCGCGCGAGGGCGCCTATCAGCGCACCATCCTGCCCTATCCGGCCGGCCTGCCGCCGGAGAAGCTGCCCGGGGTGAAACGCCTCGCCCTGCCGGACGGTCGCCTGGTGCCCTACATCTACCACGGCGAATGCCGTGAACTGCTGCCCGGCGCCGGCGAGCTGCCGATGAGCGGCCCGGTCCTGCTGGCCGACGGCACCGCCCTGGTCGGCGCCATCCTCGATGCGCAGATGCGCTATCCGCAGGCCGGCCAGCAGCGGCTGCTGCGGGTCAACAGCGATGGCAGCATCCCGGCCGGCGGCCCGCTGGGCACGCAGCTTTCGGCGTCGAGCCGGCTCGGCGCCTTCCTGGCCGTGGCCCCCGACGGCAAGACGCTCTACGCCACCGGCGTCCCGGGCGAGGGCATGAAGGCCGACCAGGCGGGGCACGCGGTGTGGCGCCTGGCCGGCCCCGACGCCGTGCCCACGGTCTTCGTCGGCCGACCGACCGAGTCGGGCGCCGGTGAGGGCCAGTTCAAGGAGCCGAGCGACGTGGCGGTGGACGCCGCCGGCGTGGTCTATGTCGCCGACCGCGGCAACGATCGCATCGCCGCCTTCGCTCCCGATGGCAGCTTCCGTGGCGCCCTGCATGTGACCCGCCCGGTGCGTGTGAAGGTGCACCACAAGACCGGGGCGATCTACGTCCTCGGCGGCCCGGGCGTCGACCAGCTGCAGAAGTTCGCTTCGCTCAGTGCCGTGCAGCCGCTGCTGACGCACAAGCTGCCGACCTTCAAGCATGAACGGTATTCCGCCATGCTCGCCCTCGACCAGACCGGGCCGGTGCTGTGGGTGGCGCCGGGGTCGCACTACGCCGGCTTCGGTCTGCTGCGCATCGAGGAGAAGGACGGCGCCTTCGCCGCACCGGTGGACGTGGCCAAGCCGCTGGCTGGCAAGGGCATCGGCGCGGTGATGTCGCTCGTCTGCAACAAGGTCGATGGCAACCTGGTGGTCAACAGCCGTTTGCTCGATGCGCAGAAGGGCGTCTGGGGCAAGGCCCCAGCGGTCGTTGCCGGCACCGGCATCTACCCGCTCGATGCCGGACTGGATGGCAACTACTACGTGCAGGTCTACGGCAACTACATGCTGCGCTTCGACGGCCAACTCGTGCCGTTGCCTTTCGCCACTGCGCCGGCCGACGCGCCGAAGGACAAGAAGGGCGGGGTGAAGGACCACCTGAGCACCTCCGCGCGCGCGCGCGGCCGCGGCGCCACCGCCAATGCGGCGGGCGAGATCTACATGATCTGGCAGAACGACTATTCCGGCACCGAGCTCAACCACATCCACGTGCACAACCCGGATGGCAGCGTCAAGCAGGAGAAGTGGCTGCAGTCGGACATCCGCAGCGTCAGCTCGGTGCGCCTCGATTCCAAGGGCAACGTCTACCTCGCCCTCGGCCTGCGCCCCGGTGCCGACCGCCTGCCGCCGGGCCTCCAGGGTCTGGTCAGCGAGGGTCCCAAGGATCCCGACGCGGTCGGCGGCATGGCGACCTATCCGCTGATCTACGGCAGCATCGCCAAGTTCAGCCCCGCGGGCGGCGCGATCCGCAAAAGCGGCGAGGGCGCACCGGGCAACTACGCCTTCAGCAGCAAGGTCGCGGTCAGTGGCGCGGCCTGGATCTACTCCGGTGCCAGCCCGGTCGACTCGTGGCGCACCGGTTCCGACACCGCGGACATCTGCCTGTGCGAGTCGCCGCGCTTCGACGTCGACGGCTTCGGGCGCAGCTTCTTCCCCGACACGGCGCGCTTCCGCGTCGGCGTCCTCGACACCAACGGCAACGAGATGCTGTTCTTCGGCGACTACGGCAACCCCGATTCCGGCGGCCCGGGCAGCGCCGTGCCAGTGCCGCAGATCCCGATCTGGTGGACCGAATGCGTCGCGGTCGGCGACGACCGCGTCTACATCGGCGACCGCCTCAACCGCCGCATCGTCGTGGTGAAGCTCGCCGGCGCCCGCGAGAAGACCCTGCCGCTCGACATGTGACCACCCACGCCATGCCCAACGGACGAACCATGTCGCACCACCGCCTCCCCTCCCTCCTCTGCGCCAGCCTGCTCGCGGTCGCAGCGATCGCCGGCGAGAGCGCGCCGGTACCGGCCTTCGCCAGGCCGAAGCCGGCGTCGGCGCCGAAGCCGGCGCGCCTGGCGGCGGAGGTCGGGCGGATCGCGGTGCTGCCGGACAAGGCGCCGGACTGCTCGACCCTCAAGAGCATCGCCGAGAGCGTCACGCGCGGCTGCACAAGCAACGACGACAAAGCCATCGCGATCTACAACTTCATGAATCTGTCGCACTACCACTTCAAGGGGCCGAACGAGCTGGGCGGCCTGCCGGTGCTGAAGGAGATCAACACCTACGGCTGGAGCCTGTGCGGCAGCCTGCACGCCGAGCAGTCGGCGCTGTGGCGCGAACTCGGCTGGGGCTGGCGCTTCGTCGGCTGGGACGGCCACACCACGGTCGAGGCGCAGTACGACGGCCGCTGGCACTACCTCGACGTGTTCCTCAAGTACTACGCCTGGACGCCCGATGGCGCGGGCGGCCGCACCATCGCCGGCCAGGACGACCTCGCCGCCGATCCCAAGGCGCTGATCGAGGATGCCTGCGTGCTCGATCCCGTGCGCAAGGTCGTCTACGCCAAGGGCTCCCCGCCAGTCGCCGATGGCAAGGGCCGGCCCTGGGCGGTGCCCTTCCTCAGCTGCGGCGACCTGCCCGCCGACGTCGTCGGTGGAGTGAAGACGCGCAAGGTGGCGGGATCACAGGCGGGTTGGAACGACATCGTCCACGCCACCGGCGGCTATAGCACCGACATCAACCTCGCCCCCGGCCTGGTCCTGACCAACTCCTGGGAGCAGGTCAAGGGCGCCAACTACTGGAACCACACCCGCTACACCCAAGGCCATACCTGCAAACGGCACCCGGACACGCGCAACGATCCCGCCTTCGGCCTAGTCCTGGAACCGTACACGCCGGTGAAGCGCGTCCGCGACTGGGCCAACGGCAGCATCGTTTTCACCGCCGATTTCACCAACGACGCCTGGCTGGCCTCGCTGATCGCGTGCGACAACGCCCGCCTCGCCGACGGCGCGCTGCAGCCGATCGCGGCTGAGAAGCCGGGCGTGGTGGTGGTGCAGCTGGCCACCCCGTACGTCTTCGCCAAGGGCTCGGCCGAGGCGCCGGGGGCCGAGAAGGTGGAGCTCTCCTGGGATGGCGGCGCCAGCTTCGTCGAGGTCGCTGCCGCCGACTTCTCCGAGGCCATCCGCGGCTGGAGCGCGGTGCAGCTGCGCATCTCCTTCCGCACGCCGCTCAAGGTCCTGCGCGTCGAGGGGGTGTTCCAGAACAACCCGGGGGCGCTGCCCTACCTCTCGCCGGGCCGCAACACCGTCGCGGTCGGCGTCACCGATGCGAAGCAGCTCGGCAAGAACCGCCTGGTCGTCACCTACGCCTACCGGCTCGGCTCGCGCAGCACATCGCTGGACCAGCTGTGCGTCGAGGGCAAGGAGATCGCCATGGGCCACGCCGCGACCTGGGACGAGACCATCACCTATGCGCGGAAGATATTCACCGCCGCCGAGCTGCCGGCGAGCTTCGTCATCGACTGCCCGACGCCCAAGGGCCGGCACCCGGTCTACCCGCGCATGCTCTTCCTGCAGCGCGAGATCGACGGCCCGGGCGGCACGCC
>JALHRW010000011.1 GCA_022841245.1 Planctomycetota bacterium | reverse complement strand
CGTCGGCGCCGGCCAGCGCGACCGCGCCGCCGCGCGCCGCCGAGGCGCGCAGGGTCAGCTGCAGGGCGCCGGCGACGAACAGCTTGCGGTCGAGGCCAGGCTCGATCGCGGTCGGGGTGTTGGGCGGCACCGCCGCGCCATCGAGCAGCGTGCCGTTGCCGCTGCCCAGGTCGGTGAGCAGCAGGCGCGAGCTGGGCGCGTCGAAGCGCAGCTGCAGGTGCTGGCGGCTGATGCGCAGGCAGTCGTCGCGGAAGGCGGTGGTCGGGTGCTTGCGCAGGCAGATGTCGACCGGCGCCTCGCACAGCTTGCCCAAGGTGACCTGGCGGCGGGCGTAGAGCAGGATGTGGCAGCCGTCGCCGACCAGGGCCAGCCATGGCGCATCGAGGGCGCGCGACAGGTCGCCGTCGAGGCGTTCGGCCGGCTTTTCCGCCGGCTTGATCGACGGGGTCTGCACCACCGAGGTCATCACCCCGGCCGGGGCGCCGGCCCAGTCGCTGGCCGCCACTGCCATGGTGGCGCCGGCATCGGCCTCGCCGTCCGGGCCGACCTTGACCGTGGGATGGCTGTCGCTGGTCGAACCGGGCTTGTCCTCGGCGAGCAGGTCGCAGGTGATGGTGCGGTCGAGGGTCTGCACCGGGATGATCGGCGCGGCGGCAGCGCCAGTGCCCAGCGCGGCGAGGGCGTCGGCCAGGGCGACGCGCAGCTCCGACGGGGTCTGGAAGCGCTCCTCGCGCTTCTTGGCCATCAGCTTCGCCACCACGCCAGCGGCCTTGGCCGTGATCTCGGGCCGGCCGGCGCGCGGGTCGGGGATCGGCGCGGTGCGGTGCATGTGCAGCACCTCTTGCAGCCGGCCCTTGTACGGCTCCTTGCCGGTCAGGCAGTAGAACAGCACGCAGCCGAGCGCGTAGAGATCGCTGCGGATGTCGAGGTCCTTCTCCGCCATGACCTGCTCGGGGCTCATGTAGGCCGGGCTGCCGACCAGCGTGCCCTCCATGGTCAGCTGGGTGCGCTGGGTGTCGGTCGAGCGGGCGATGCCGAAGTCGGCGAGCTGGCAGGTGCCCTCGGGCGAGGCGAAGATGTTGGCCGGCTTGATGTCGCGATGGATCAGGCGGCGGCGATGCGCCTCGTCGAGCGCGTCGGCGACCTGATGGACGAAGGCCAGGGCGAGGGCCTCGGGCAGGGCGCCGCTGCCCTCGACCAGCTCCTTGAGGTCGCCCGATTCGACGAAGGCCAGCACCATGTAGAGGGTGCCGTCCTCGGTGGCGCCGTGGTCGAGCACGGCGACGACGGCGGGGTGCGCCATCTCGGCCATGTAGCGGCACTCGCGATTGAAACGGCGGCGCACCTCGTCGTTGCCGGCGAACTGGCCCTTCATCGTCTTGACCACCACCAGCTGACCGGGGTCGGGCAGCGGGCGGGCGACCCATTCGCCGGAACGGTGCACCGAGGCGCTGGCCGGATTCGGCGTGGGCGCCGGTGCGGGGGTCGGGGTCGGCTGCGGGACGAGGGCGTCCGGGTCGCGGGTGGCCAGCCACACCGAGCCCATGCCGCCGTCGGCGAGGTGGGCGAGCACGTTGTACGGCCCCAGGCGCATGCCCTCGGTTGGCGGCAGGTGCGAGAGCAGCTGCTGCGCCGGACCGATCGGCAGCAGGCGGGCCTTTTCAAGGAACTCGCGGGCCTTGGCCGGGTCGGAGACGCCGCGTTCGGCGAGCAGGATGCGCAGGCGCGCGCAACCGGCGCGGTCGAGGATGCGCCGTTTGCGCGCCAACTGGACGAGGGCTTCCGCCTGGGGGGAGACCGGCATGTCACGCCATCCTGCCAAGGGGGGTGGGGCCTGACAACCGGTGAACGCCGGGAATGGCACCTCCCCACCGTCTGGTGACACCGGCGATCCGACGAGGAGCCCCCTGGTTCCTGGTCACATCTCCGGCTGTTGCACCTTGCACACGTGCGTGGATCAAACACAAGGGCGCGGTCGGAAATCGCACATGACCAGCCCAGACGAATCCAAAGACCAGCCCGCCTCAAGCGGACAGCCCACCCCAGCCCCCGAGCTGGGCCGCGAATTGACCATCGGGGGGGCTGCGCCGGCCGACCCGTCGGTTTCCGGCCGCGAACTGACGCTGCAGACGTCGTCAGCGCCAGCGGCGCCCAGCCTGTCCGGGCGCGAGCTGACCATGCAGACGCCGGCCGACCCGTCGGTTTCCGGCCGCGAACTGACCCTGCAGCGCGAGGCGCCGTTCGCCCTCTCCGGCCGCGAGCTGACCACCTCCTCGCCGGTCGCCGAGCCGCGCTCGACCCCGATCCCGACTCCGCTGAGCGGCCGCGAGCGCACCATCGAGCCGGGCGGCAGCACCACCCCGACCCCGGCGACCTATGGCGGACGCCCGCCCACCGGAGCCTTCGGCAAACCCAGAACCCGCGGCGGCGGCTCGTCGGTCGGCTTCGACGACGCCTGGCACCTCGAAGGGCGCAAGGGCCCGCATACTGGCCAGACCTGGGGCGATTTCGACCTCGGCGGCATCATCGGCGAAGGCGGCATGGGTGCGGTCTACCGCGCCAAGCAGAAGTCGCTCAAGCGCCGGGTCGCGATCAAAGTGCTGCCGTCGAATCTCGCCGCCGACCAGCGCCTGCTCAGCCGCTTCAAGCTCGAGGCCGAGACCGCCTCGCGCCTGGTCAGCCCGCACATCGTGCAGGTCTACTCGATCGGCCAGCACGACGACCTGCACTACTACGCGATGGAGTTCGTCGACGGCACCGACCTCTACGACGTGCTGAAGAAGGCTCGCGACGACAACAAGCCGCTGACCCCGGATGAGGCCAGCAACTACATCATGCAGGCGGCCAAGGGCCTGGCCGAGGCCGGTCGCCACGGCGTGGTTCATCGCGACATCAAGCCGCCCAACCTGATGCTGACCCGCGATGGCATGGTCAAGATCGCCGACTTCGGCATCGTCAAGGTGATGGGCGAGCACCACCTCACCCTCACCGGCCAGGCGGTCGGCACCCCGGCCTACGTCTCGCCGGAGCAGGGCCGCGGCGACCGCGAGGTCGACTGCCGCAGCGACCTCTACTCGCTCGGCGTGGTCTTCTACGAGCTGGCCACCGGGCAGAAGCCGTTCACCGGCACCACGCCGAACGCACTGATCTACCAGCACTGCTACGACGAGCCGGTGCTGCCCAAGAACATCGTCTCGGGCATCAGCGACGAGATCCAGGCCGTCATCCTGCGCTGCCTGCAGAAGAAGCCCGAGAACCGCTACCAGACAGCCGACGAGCTGGTGCGCGACCTCGACGCCATCCGCACGGGCAGCCTGCTCAAGAGCGCGATCGCCAACTACAAGCTGGGGACCGGCGCCGACGAGGCCAAGCGCGAGCAGATGAACTTCTTCCAGCGCCACCTGCTGCCGATCGCGGCAGCGGCGCTGCTGGTGGTCGGCGGCGGCGGCGTCGGCGGCTACTTCTGGCTGACCAAGAGCGGCGAGGAGAAGCGCCAGACCGAGCTGGCCGCGCTCGAACGCCGTTCGCAGGCCGAGTCGAAGATCGCCAACCTGCGCGGCACCCTGTCGAAGGCGCTCGACAACGTCGCCGCGTTGCCCGAGGGTGTCGAGGCCATGCTCGACGAGCTCGCCTCCTTCGCCCCCGAGGGCGCGAAGGACAGCGACGTGGTGAAGTGGCGCGGCAAGGTCGACGAGGTGCGCGTATTGCAGGCCCGCCTTGCCGTGGTCGATGGCGCCAGGCTCGACCTGGCGGCGCGCCAGGCGGCGAAGAAGGACCTCGAATCGTATCTCGGCAAGGTCGGCGGCGACGACGTCTCCGCCCAGCGCTGGAACAAGCGCCTCGGCGACCTCGACGCCGAGGAGGCGCGCCTGCGCGCCGCCGGCGCCTCGTTCGACGCGATCCAGCTGAAGAAGGCCGACCGCGAGCGCTTCGCTCCGATCCTCGCCTCGCTCGGCGCCCTGGTCCCGGCCGAAGACCCGCAGCTGGCGAAGTGGAACGCCCGGGTCGCCAACTTCGACACCGAGCTGGGCAAGCTGCGCGCGCGCATCAGCCCGCTCGACCAGAAGGCCGCGATCACCGAACGCGAACGCGTGGTGTTCGCCAACGCGCTGGCCGACCTCAAGGGCTTCATCGACGAGAACGACAGCGAATACCGTCGCTGGAACGACAAGCTCGAAGGCGCCCGCGGCCGCGTCGCCACCCTGCGCGACCAGATCACCGGCGTGGTCGGTCCGGCCCCCGACCTGATCAGCAAGCCGAAGCACGACCAGATCGCCGACAAGCTGGCGGCTTACCGCGAGGCGATGGGCGACGACGACCCCTTCTCCAAGGACTGGCTCTCCGCCATCGCCGCGGCCGAGAAGACGGTCGCCGGCTGCCGCGGCCGCCTCGCCGAGTTCACCAAGCAGGCCGACGGCCTGCTGCCGAGCGGCGTGATCCCGCCGTTCGAGCGCGATCTCGCCCAGCTCACGGCCCTGGTCCACGCCGGCGACGCCGACGTGCTGAAGGCCGACCAGCTGCTGCGCGACAGCAAACGCACCCTCGACGAGCTGCGTGCCGAACTGCGCGTCCTCGAACCCTCCGACCCCCGCCCGGTGACCCAGGCGGCGCAGAGCGACCTCGCCGCCAAGCTCACCCGCCTGGCCGGCAAGGGCGGCATCGAACCCGAGCGCGCCGACGTCTACCGCCAGCGCCTGGCTACCGAGGCGCGGCGCATCGCCACCCTGCGCGAGTCGCTTGCCGCCTTCGACAAGGCCGAGCCGGTCACCGGCGCCATGCGCCAGGGGCTCGGCCAGCTGGCCAGCGACGTCGGCGGCGAGGACAAGGACGTGCTGCGCTGGCAGGCCAAGCTGGTGCGGGTCGACGACCTCAGCCAGCGCATCGGCGCGATCGATCGCAAGGAGCCGGTGCCCGAGGACCTCGATCGCCTGTTCGCCGGCTACGAGCAGCTGGTGGGCTCGAACGACCCGCAGCTGGTCGCCTGGCGCGGCAAGGTGCTGCGCATCAACGAGGCGCGCGGCGCCCTCGCCGTGCTCGATCGGCGCGCGCCCTTCGACGCCAGCGTCGTCGAACCCGGCCTCGCCACCCTGGCGGAGCTGGTCGGCTCCGGCGACCGCGCCCTGCTGCGCTGGCGCGCCAAGGCCACTGAGGTCAGGACGCTGAAGAGCGAGCTCGCCCGCCTGCCGGACCAGCTGGCGCAATCGCCCGAGGCGCAGTCGGCCAGTCACGCGCGCTTCCGCCGCCTGGCCCAGCTGGTCGGCAGCGAGGATCGCGAGGTGCTGGCCGCCGCCCGCCGCCAACAGGAGCTCGATGGTCCGCCGCGCCCATCCTGGGCCGCCGACGGCGGACGCGACTCCTTCGGTCTATGGGCCGAAGCCGCGTTGCCCGGCGGGCGTCTGCGCTTCCGCTACGTGCCGCCGGCCCACGTCCGGGTCGGCAGTCCGGACGGCGAGGCCGGCCGCGACAGCGACGAGCTGAGCGTCGAACTGATCCTGCCGCGCGGCTTCTGGATCGCCGAAGTGGAGACGCCGCAGGCGGTCTACGCCGCGGCCATGGGCCGCGACCCCAGCCGCTTCCCCGGTCGCGACCCCGCGGTGCAGCCGGTCGAGCGGATCAGCTGGGACGAGGCCACCGCGTTCTGCGCCGCGCTCAACACCGCCAGCGCCGGGCTCGGCGCACGCCTGCCGCTCGAAGCCGAGTGGGAGCTGGCTGCGCGCGCCGGCAGCGACCAGCCGTGGAGCCTGCCCGCCGGTCTGGCCGCCGACGCCGAGGGCGTGGACAAGATCGCCTGGACCAAGACCAACGCCGGCCGCCAGCCGCGCCCTGCGCGTGCCCGCCTGCCCAATGCCCTCGGTCTGTACGACATGGCCGGCAACCTCGCGGAATGGGTCGCCGACACCTACGGTCCCTGGCCGACCGCCAGCGTGGCGATCTCGGCCCCCGCCAGCGGCGGCGACCAGCGCGTGCTGCGCGGCGGCAGCTGGGGCGACGACTGGCTCAAGACCCGGGCCGCCAACCGCATCCCGGCCAAAGCCGATCTGCGCACCGCCTACGCCGGCGTGCGCCTGGCCCTCGACGTCGACTGGGGCGGCACACCGCCCGACGGCGCGGCGGTCATCGCCCTGGCGCAGCAGTCCGCCGGCACCAAGCCGCGGGAGATCACCCTTGGAGGATGGCGCGTGAAACTGGAGCGTGAGCAATGAAGACCCTCGGCCTGCTGCTCCTGCTCGTCTGCTGCGCGGTCGGGCTATCTGCTGCCGACCGCGAATGGGAGGGCGACACCGACACCGACTGGGCGAACACCGCGAACTGGAACGGTGGCAGCGTCCCGGCGGCCGGTGACCGGGCCATCCTCAGCGACACCGACTCGGTCAGCGGCAACATCGCGCTCGGCGCCGACCGCACCATCGCCCGGTTGCAGATCAACAACCAGGAGTCCGTCAGCATCGCGGTCGGCAACACCCTGATCATCGCCGGCGGCACCGATCCCGACATCGAGGTGCTGTCCGGCACCCACACCATCGCCTGCAACGTGAATCTCGGCGCCTCGGCCGCGACCATCACGGTGGCGGCCGGTGCCAGCCTCACCATCTCGGGGAACCTGGCCCTCGGTGCGGACACCACCTTCGACGTCGGCGCGGGCGGGACGCTGACGCTGTCCGGCACGGTCAGCGGCGCCTTCGCCGTGATCAAGACCGGCACGGGCAACCTGGTCCTGAGCGGCAACGGCACCTGGACCGGGGCCACCACCGTCAACGCGGGCGATCTGCAGGTCTCGGGCGGACTCGCCGGCACCACCTCGATCACCGTCCTCGGCGTCGCCACCGCCTCCATCCCGGGCACGGTGGCGCTGCAGGCCAGCACCACCTTCGACATCGGGGCGGGGACGACGGTCAGCGCGAGCGGAGCGATCTCGGGCGGCTTCGGGCTGATCAAGGCCGGCGCCGGCACCCTCGACCTGTCCGGCGGCAACACGTACAGCGGCAGCACCGTGGTCAACGCCGGCATCCTGGCGTTGACCGGCTCGGGCGCCCTCGGCGGGACCAGCGGCCTGACCGTGGCGACGACCGGCCAGCTCACCCTCGGCGGGAACATCGCCTTGGCGGCGGCGCCCCTCGTGGTCACCAGCACCACGGTGCCGCAGGTGCGCAATACCGGCGGCTTCAACCTGTGGGCCGGGGCGATGACCCTGACCGCCAACACCACCATCCAGTCCGACGCCGGCACCCTGCTGCTGGCCGGGGCCATCGACGGCAACAGCGTCCTGCTCACCGTCACCGGCGGCGGCGCGACCATGGTCAACGGCACCATCGCCAACAGCGGCGCGCCACGCACCCTGCTGAAGACCGGCAGCGGCAGCCTGACCCTGGCCGGAGCCAACACCTACAAGGGACCCACCAGCATCACCGTAGGCACGGTCATCGTGCAGTCGGCGCAGGGCCTCGGCGACAGCGGATCGTCGACCACCACCACTGTCGCCAGCGGCGCGGCCCTGGTGCTCGACGGCACCTTCACCCTCGACGCCGACGAGACCCTGCAGCTCAACGGCACCGGCGGCGGCGCCGGCGTCCTGCAGGTGGCCTCCGGCTCGCCGGGCATCGCCGGTCCGGTGGCGCTGCAGACGCCGTCGACCTTCACCAGCCTCAGCAGCGCCTCGACCCTGACCCTGGCCGGCATCCTCTCCGGAGCCAACCGGCTGACCTTCCAGGGCGGCGGAACGCTGGCGCTGAACAATGGCGGCAACACCGCCAGCGGCGGCCTGAGCGTGACCAACGGCACGGTGCGCCTCGGCTCCGCCACCGCGCTGCCCAGCGGCTCGATCAGCATGAGCGGCACGCTCGATACGATGGGCTTCTCGCCGACCATCGCCGGCGTCTTCACCGGCGGCGGCACGGTGACAGGCACGGCCGTGACCTTCACCGGCGGCGGCAGCTGGAGCGGCACGTTCACCGGCAGCCTCGCGGTGAACGTCACCGCCGCGACGTTCACCCTCAACGGCAGCACGACCTCCACCCACAGCGGCAACACCACGGTGTCGGGGACGGGCACCCTGGCGGTGGACGGCGCCGCCACCCTGGGCAGCGGCACCTCGGTGAAGATCGGCGCAGGCGGTACCCTGGCGCTGGGCAACGTCACCATCGCGCAGCCGATCGAGTTCACCGGCGCCGGCGCGATCGCCACCGCCTCGGGAGCGGCTGCGAGCCTCACCGCGGCGGAGGCCAACCTCCTCGGCGCAGCCAGCATCGGCGGCAGCGGCACGCTGAGCCTGCCGACCGCGACCGACTTCAGCAGCCTCGCCCTGACCGGCGGGACGCTCTCGATCGGCAACGCCGGCTCGCTGGGCAACGGCACCGTGACGATCAGCGGCGGCACCCTGGCGCCGACCTCGGCGATCAGCCCGAGCAATGCGATCACCCTCGCCGGTGACGTGACCCTCGCTGGCACGGCCGACGCGGCCTTCGGCACCGTGACGATCAACGGCGCCCCGACCGTGACGGTGGCCAGCGGCCGGTCGCACGCCTTCAACGACATCCGCCAGGGCACCGGCGCGTCGTTTACCATCGCCGGCGCCGGCACCTTGCGTGCCGATCTGACCCCAGGCGCCGGAACGGCCATCACCGGACTGGCCGTGCAGTCGGGTGCGACCTGGAGCACGATCGCCAACGCCTCGGTCTCGCTCGCCACGCTGACGGGCGGCGGCACCGCCCAGATGGGCAGCGGCACGCTGACCCTGACCGGCGCGCCGACCTTCGCCGGCACCATCGCCGGCACCGGCGGGCTGACGGTGAATTCGGCGGGTACCGTCACCCTGTCCGGGGCCAGCACCTACACCGGGACGACCACGGTGAGCGCTGGAATCCTGAGCCTGGCCGGCGACACCGGCAGCATCACCTTCAGCGGATCGCTGGTGGTGGAGAGCGGCGCGACCTTCGCGATCAGCAATGCCGGCGGTGCAGCCAATCCGAACCGCCTGCGCGACGATCTGACGGTGACGATGAACGGCGGAACCTTCGCGATGACGGCTCCGACCGGCATCGACCGCACCGAGACCATCGGCGTGCTGCTGTTCGCGAATGGCGCCAGCTTCGTCAGCCTGACCGCAGCCGGCGCAGGCGACTGCCAGCTGACCTGCGGCGACGCCACAGCCGGCCTCGCCCGCGTCGGGGTGGTGCCGACCTTCTCGCTGACCAAGGTCAACGGAACCACCGGCACGGCCAACCTCTTCAGCACCAACGGATTTCCGGACGGTGCCACCGTCGGCTTCGCAACCGGCCTCTACACCATCTATAAGACGTCGGTCGGCCTTGACGCATCGACCAGCATCACCACCACGACGCTGTTCGCCGGCGACTGGAGCATCGCCGGCAACTGGGACAACGGGGTGCCGGATTCGACCAAGACGGCGGTGGTCAGGCATGCGATGACCAGTGCTGCCTTCCAGGTCATCGCTGCCAAGGTGCAGTTCGCCTCGGGAGGCGCCAGTCCGGGCCTGACGGCCCAGGGCCTGGTCGACTCATACCAGCTGCTCACCCTGCCCTCCGGCGGCGAGATCGAGGTCCTCGCCAATGTGACCGCGACCATTGCCGGGTTCAGCCCCTACGGATCCGAAGGCGCCGTCATCCTGACCACGCAGACCGGCAGCCAGCTCACCATCCAGGAGGCGCCCGTGGCCGGTCAGCCGACCCACACCAACATCTTCTACCGCAGCCTGCTCACCCTGCGCGGGACCGGCACGATCAACCTGAACATCAGCAATGGCAGCATCATCACCGGCTGGCCGGGTATCTATACCGGCCCCGTCGCCGTCACCGGCGGCACGGTCAATCTCGTCCATGCCAGCGCCATCCCGGCGATGAACCCGGCCAATGCCGGCATGACCGACCAGAAATGGGCGCTCGATGCCAATGCGGTGGTCGATCTGCGGGGCAACGCCTGCCGCATCCACGAGCTCTCGGGTGGCGGTGGCCGCTTCACCAACACCGGTGCGGCGACGACCCTGACGGTTACCGGCACGTCCCTTACGAACGGCGGAACCCTCACCGGCAGCATCACCGGGGCGCTCGGCCTGACCGTGGGCAACTCGCTGACCATCCAGGGACCGGGCGCCTGCACCTACAGCGGCGCCACCAATGTCACCGGCACCCTGACGATCAACAAGCCGGTCGGCGTCGAGGGCATCGGCAATGGTTCGGTGGTCACCCTGAATGCCGGCGCGGGCCTGGCCGTGAACGGCGATGAGACCATCGCCGGGCTGTCCGTGGCCGGCGGCAACACCGTGACGGTGGCCAGCGGCGCGACCCTCTCGGCCACCGGCGCGACGGCGTTCACCGGCGGACTGACCCTCGCCGGCGGCGGCACGCTCGCCCTGTCGCCCTCGGCCGACAGCTCGGGTTCCGGCGTGGTCACGGTCATCGGATCAAGCACCGCGCGCATCGCCCGCGCCCTCCACCTCGGCTCCGCCGCGAGCATCGTGCTCAACCCCGGCACCCTGGCCGTGCAGGGCGCCCTCGGCGCGCTGACCCTGCCCCAGGCGATCAACCTGACCGACGCCGGCACGCTGGACGTCGCCTCCGGCACCACCCTGACCAGCGCCGCGATCAACGGCCCCGGGGCCCTGACCAAGCTTGGCGCCGGCACCCTGGTCATGGGCTCGACGACCTGCACGCAGGCCTCGACCGCCGTGCTCGCGGGCACGCTGCAGATCTCCGACTACCGCCACCTCGGCGCCAGCGACCTGAGCCTCGATGGCGGCACGCTGCATGTGACCACCGGCCTCAGCGCCACCACCGGCCCCGCCGGCACCGGTTCGAGCAGGACCCTGACCATCGGTTCGGGAGGGGGGACGGTCAGCGTGGCCGCATCCCAGACCCTGACCTGGCCGGGACTGGTCAGCGGCGCGGGCAGCCTGGGCAAGACCGGCACGGGCACGCTGGTGCTGGCCGCCGCCAACGCCGGCTTCACCGGGCCGTTCGCCATATCCGCAGGCGTCGTGAGCATCGACGACGCTGGCGCGCTCGGCGGCAGCGCCAGCGGTACGCAGGTGGCGGACGGAGCCAGCCTGCAGGTCAACGGCGCCTATGCCCTGAGCGAACCGCTGACCCTGGTCGGCGACGGCGGCGGTGCCGGAGCGCTGCAGCTGGCGTCCGGCGCCAGCGTCGGCACCGGCGTGATGCAGCTCAGCCCAGGCGCGAGCAAACCGGCGACCGTGGCGGTGGCCTCCGGCAGCGCCACCATCGCCAGCCGCATCCGCGGCTCGGGCGGCGTCGAGAAGATCGGCGCCGGAACCCTCGTGCTCAGCGATCTCACCAGCGACTTCACCGGCACGGTGGTCATCACCGTCGGCACGGTGCAGGTCGCTGACGAGGACTCGTTCGGCGCCGCCGGCAACGCCGTGGCGCTCAATGGCGGCACCCTGGCGGTGTCTGCACCGGTGTCGTTCAATGCCTCGCGCGTGCTCCAAGTCACGCTGGCTGGTGGCACGGTCACCACCGGCGCCTCCACCCTGACGGTGCCCGGGCTGGACACCTCCGCTGGCCAGAATCTGCAGCTGCTCGGCGCAGGTGGACTGGTCGTCAACACCACCGTCGGCATCAACAGCACGATCGGCGGCTCGCTCTACGGCACCGGCTCGCTGACCAAGGCCGGCCTGGGCGCGCTCAACCTGCTGAGCGCCAACGACGGCATCGGCGCCAATCCCAGCTACACCGGAGCCATCGCGGTGAATGCCGGCCAGTTCCGCATCAATGGCAGCGTTGCCGCGGCCAGCACCTGCACCATCGGCGCCTCCGCCGTGCTCAGCGGCAGCGGCACACTGGGCGTGGCGATCGTCAACGGCACCGTCCGTCCCGGCGGGGTGTCGGCCGCCGGCGTGCTGTCCGCGGTCAGCCTGGCGGTCGGCGCCACGGCCGTGCTCGACTTCGACCTCGGCACCGCCAACGACCTGCTCGCCGTGGCCGGAGCGGTCACCGTGGCCAACGGTTCCGAGCTGCACGTCGCCGGCCTGCCCAATGCCGCAGCCTTCGGTGCTGGCGACTACTCGATCATCTCCGCTGGCGCGGCGTGGACGTACACCGCTGGCGACACGACGGTCACCTACGACGCCGGGATCCCGGGCGGCACGGCGGCGAACTACCGTCTGATCGACGGCGGCACCTCGATGATCCTCCAGCGCAACCGCGCGCCTGAGGTCGTCACCGGCATCGACACGACGCCCGGCACCACCTCGACCAGCACCACGCCTCCGGCCTACAGCGTCGGCCCGCCGGGCTCGTCGGTGCTGTTCAGCGCTCTGGTCGGCAGCGGTCCGTCGAACAAGCTGGTGCAGGCGGTCGATCCCGAAGGCGTGGCGACGGCGGCCCAGCTGGTTTTCAGCATCGAGCTGGATCCGAGCCAGGGCCGCATCGAGCGCTACAACGGCTCGATCTGGGAGCAGGTCAGCAGCGACACCCTCGTGTCGCCGATCTCGAGCTGGACCCAGGCCGACATCGACGCCGGCAGCGTACGCTACATCAGCACCGGCGCGGTCGGCGGAAACGACGCGATCCTCTACTCGTGCGTCGACAATCTCGGGGCCGAAAGTCCGCTCTACCTGATGCGCTTCACCATCCAGGGCACCGGGCCGCCGGTGATCAGCGGCCTGCCCGGCGCCACCGTGTGGGAGGAGGAAGCCACCAAGCCGGGTGACTGGGGCGCCCTGGTCCCCGCCGCCACGCTCGCGGCGAGCATCGACCCGCTCGACGGTGGTCTGCTCAAGGTCACCCTGCTCAACGGCGAGAGCGGCGACGAGCTGTCATTCGTCGGCAACGGCGTGGCGGTGGCCGGCGACGGCACCGTCTCGCTCTCGGGTACCGCGATCGGCAGCCTGGTTGCGACGACCAGCAGCCTGACCGTGACGCTGAACGCCAACGCCACCGAGGCGCGCGTCAGCGCCCTGCTGCAGGCAGCGAGCTTCCGCACCAGCAACTCGGCACCGGCCGCGACCGGACGCTCGATCGAGCTGCGGGCCAATGACGGCTCGCTCGCCGGCGGCACGACCATCGTCGCCTTCCCGCTGAACATCGACCTCTTCAACGATGCTCCCACGCTCAGCTTGACCATCGACGTCAACGGCACGCCGTATGCCGCCACCGCCATGCCGGGCATCCCGAACCTGCTGCGGAGCGGTCGGGTGACGCCGAGCGATCCCGAGGGCGAACTCGCTGCGAACGTCACCCTGACTCTGTTCCAGGGCGCGTTGCAGGGCACGCTGGTGTTCAATCCCGATGGGACGTTCACCTACCGGCCGAACTTCCTGCCGAACAGCCTGACGAGCGACGTGCTCGAGGACTCCTTCATCGTGACGGTCACCGATCGGGACTTCAGCGTCAGCCCGTCGGCGACGCGGGTCGACGGCAGCGGCGCTGCTGCGCGCTACGATGCTGCCAGCCGGCAGGTGACGGTGCCGATCCGCATCGCGGCGGGCGGAGCCGGCCTAGCCTTCCTCAACGTGCCGCGCATGACGGTGGACAACCTCACCGGCGGATCGTTCAGCTACACGCCGCAGCTGCGGCTGCCCAGCGGAGCCGGGACGGTGCACTTCGAGCTGATCGACGTTCCGACCGGCCCGGGCGGCATCACCCTGGGAACTGGCGCCGGATTGCTGGGCTTCAGCCCCTCGACCGGCGTGATCAGCTGGCCGGCGGTGCCGCCGCCGCCCGGTACGCTGCCGCAGTACTGGCGCTTCGGCATACTCGCTACCGATCCGACCACCGGCTCGGCCGCACTGCTGCCGATTCTGCTCCGCGTCGGCACGGGAGGGACCAACGGATGAGGCAGGACCATCGCATGTGCATCCGACGTATCCTGGCGCCCGCTCTGGCAGTGCTCGTCGCTGGCTGCGACATGGGCGGTCCCTCGACCGGCGGCTCGTCGAGCGGCGAGCTGGGCAACGCCGTCGGCGTGACGACATCGGACTACGCCGTGCTCGACCTGGTCGGCGGTGGCGTGCGCTATCTCGCCGCCATCCCCGACCTGCAGTCGAACGCGGATTACCGCAATACGCACATCGTCTTCCGCCGTGTCGGCAGCGGCTCGGGCCAGGCCCTGATCGCGGTCTTCGAGCTGACCCAGGCGCAGTGGCTGCGTATCGATCCGATCGCCGACTCGCCGTGGACCGACGTGCCGACCACCGTCGTCCCGGTCACCGCCTACGGCGGCAGCTATCCGGCCTTCAACCTGCCCGCAGACGACCTGTCGACCGCGCTGGCCGCGTTCTCGCCGTCCAGCGGCGCCCGTCTGGCCATCCCGACCTCGGCTCAGTGGCGGGCCGCGGTCGGCGCAACCAGCGGCTACAGCTGGGGCGCGCAGGCCGATCGCGCCAACCTCGCCGCCCAGGCGGTGGTTCGCGAAACCGCCCTATCAAGCGCACGCCTCGCAAGCGGCACCACCCAGATCGACGCTGGCGGGCCGGCCACGGTGGGTTCGCGCTCGGCCAGCTCCGCGGGCCTCTACGACCTGCACGGCAACGTCTGGGAGTGGGTCGACGGCGGCACCGCCGTGCTCGGCGGCTCGTGGTATGATCCGGCTTCGCTGGCGCGGGCCGAGGCCACGGCCGGTGCTGGCCAGGGCCTGCTCCCCGACGTCGACCACGCCCTCATCGGCGCCCGCCTGGTGCTCATCCCGTGATCCGACCACTCCTCCTCAGCTGCATCCTCCTCCCCTGCGCCGCGGCCGCCGAGCTGGTCGTGCGCGATCTCCGACTGGGCGTGGCGACGCGTCCGACCGAGTTCGACTTCACCATCACCTCGCCGCTGGCCGAGGTGAAGGGCAGCGATGCCTTTGAAGGCGGCCTGGCCCTGGAGGGCGGCATCCGCTGGTCGTTCGCCCATGCCGGCGACCGCTTGGGTCTCGTTGCTGGAGCCGACCTGACCTTCGAGGGTCAGAGCTACGATGGTGGCGATGGGCTCAACACGATGATGGCGAAGGCATCGGCCGGCCTGGGCTGGGCTCTGACCGATCAGCTGACGCTCCTCGGCGAGGGTCTGGTCGGCTACGGGCTCAGCACGTTGCGGCTCCCCGGCACGGCGGCGGCGGGAACCTACGAGGCCGACGGTACCACCGTCGCGTATGAAGCCCGCATCACCGGTACCTGGCAGTTCACCCGCGGCTTCAACGCCGGCCTGATGGCTGGTTGGCTGATCGCCGAGCATGATCTCAGCGGCGATGACAGCGACGTGATGCTGGAGCAGTCCGGCTGGTATGCCGGCCTGGTCATGTCATGGCGCATTGACGACGTGCCGACGCCGCTGGAGTAGGAGAGGCCGCCGCTGGCCGCTGGCCGCTGGCCGCTGGCCGCTGGCCGCTGGCCGCTGGCCGCGTAGCGTGCCGTCATGTCACTGATCGAACAACTCATCTCCACCGTCGGGCTCAGCCAGCCGCAGGCTGAAGGCGCGGTCGGCGCCATCGGCCGCATCGCCCAGGGCAAGCTGCCGCCTGACCTGTTCGGCGAACTCGGCAAGCTCGTGCCCGGCCTGTCCGGCATGATCGGCGGGGCGCCGAAGCCGTCCGGCATGGCGGCGATGCTCGGCGACAAGGGCGCTCTCGCCTCGGTGCTGTCGCAGCTCGGCATCGACCTCGGCAAGGCCGGGCCGATCGCCAAGGTGGTGATGGGGTTCATCCAGTCGAACGGCAGCGAGGCGCTGAAGGCGGCGCTGGCCAAGCTGGTCTAGGCGAACAGTTCCGGCAGATCGACCCAGCGTGCTCGCGGTTCGGCGGAGATGCGGGCGATCTGCCGGTCGAAGGCCCACCAGCCGGCCTCGTCCATGACTTCGTAGGAGTGGCCCCAGAAGTAGAACAGGCCGTCGGCGGCGCGGACTCGTTCGAAGCGCTCCCAGAAGTCGGCGGCCAGGAAGTGGCACGAACTGGCCAGGCGCATCGGATCGGCGCAGGGCAGCACGGCCTCGGTGTTGTTGCAGGTGCGGGCGTAGACGTGGCCGGCATCGCGCACCGCGGCGCAGACGCGGTCGTCGTGTTCGCCGAAGGGATAGGCGAAGCCGAGCACGGGATAGCCGAACAGCGCCTCGAGCTGGGCCTTGTTGGCGCGGATCTCGTGCGCGAGCGCGTCGTCGTCGAGCTGCTTCGGGTGCGGATGGGTCAGGGTGTGGTTGGCGACGAGGAAGCCGCGGTAGGTGTGGACGAGCTCGCTGCGCGCCAGCTTCCACACCGCCTTGGTCCCTTTGTACATCCAACCGGAATAGCGTTCTTCGCGGTGCAGGCCGAGGTTGAGGTTGAAGCTGGCCGTGGCGCCGTGCCGGCGCAGCACCTCGCAGACGCGGATATCGTCGACCACGCCATCATCCCAGCATTGGCAGACGCGCATGCCTCAGCCTTTCGCCAAGGCGGGGACGTAGAGCTTGTCGCTGCCGGCGATGTGCTCGCGGATCCAGCCGCCCATCAGCGTGAGCACCTCCTGGGCGCAGTCGAAGTCGTTGCCGTGCTGGGCGGTGAGCTCGGCCAGACGGGCGGCGAGCTGGGCATGCAGCGCGCGGTGTTCGGCCAGTCCGGCGTAGCCGGCCTTGGCCATCGCCGCCTCCTCGTCGCCGAAGTGGCGCTGGGTGTAGCTGACGGCGAAGGCCAGGGCCTGGGCGACGGTGCGCTCGCCACGCCCGGCGGCCACCGCCTTGCGCAGCGTCTCCAGGGCCTGGAACCACTCGACATGCTGGCGGTCGATCGCCTGGATGCCGGTGCGGAGATCGCTGGTGAAGCGGAATTCGGGCAGTGCCTGCATGACGGGCTCCGGAAAGGGGAGCATCAGCGCGGGGTGGGAGGGGGCAATGGGGCCGCCGGCCAGCGGTGCGACGAATCGGTATGACAGCGAGCCGTGGATCGTGTCGTGGAGGATGGGCGCTGTGCGGTCGCTGGCTGCTGGTCGGTGGCTGCCGCTGGCCGCTGGCTGCTGGCTGCTGGCCGCTGGCCGCTGGCCGCTGGCCGCAACCCAGCTTCCAGCCCCTCTACTCCTTCAGCGAGCGCAGTTGGCGGTAATACCCCCAGTAATCGTGTGGCCGCAGGTTGCCCCACGCCCCGTCATCGACGCGAGCCTGGCCCCGGCCGTCGATGCGTATGCGGTGGCCGAGGTGTTTCATGCTCACTTCATGGACGTTGCGCACATCGTAGATCGCGCAGACCACATCGGCGTCATGCAGCACGTTCCAGGTGATCGCGCCGTAGGTGGCGACCATCCATTCGTAGCAGCGCACGTTGCGTTGCCACTGCTGGTGGTCGAGCTTCGGCGCGATGAATTCGTCCGAGGCGATGGCATACGGCGGCGCGATGAGGTAGACGCCGCGCACCGCGAACAGCCCGCCGCTCTTCTCCAGGCCGAAGAAGCCGTGGTCGTCGGCTCCGGTGTGGTGCCAGCCTTCGATGCACGGCAGCGACATCTGAGCCATGGCAGCGCCGAGGCTGTGGCCGGCGACGAAGACCGGGATGCGGCCGTCGGGACCAGGTGCGATGCCCCATTCCTGCGCCAGTCCCGGCAGGTCCTTGGCGAAGAAGCCGGCGGCGATGAGGTTGCGCACGCCGCGGCGGAAACCGGCGTGGCCGCTGGGGATGAACGGCCGCTCCGCCTCGGGCGAGTCCTCGTAGACGCTGGTCTTGGCGTTCTGGTACCAGTCCTGCGCGTCGTTGCTGCCGACGAAGACGATGCTCAGCGACTGGTCGTGGGTGTCCCCGAGCACGTACAGCTCGGGATAGCGCACCCACGGCATGAGCCACAACCGCGGAGCGATGTAGGCGGCGTGCAGCCCGCGCGCAGCGAACAGCTCGAGGCGGTGCTCGACCGACAGCCCGGGCATCAGCGCGCGCAGGTTCTCGAAGCCGCCTTGCTCGAGGCCGTCGTGGTCGCGGCCGGCGCCGTAGACCATCGCCGCGAGCAGCGTGCCGTTGAGCAGATTGTCGCGCCAGCCGGCAGTGGTGCGCGGGTTGATCGCTGGGACGGTGTCGGCCGGCGCTGGCGAGCGCTGCCGCGAGGCGCAACCGGTGCCGGGCAGGGCGAGCAGGATGGCGGCGGTGGCGGAGAGGAGGCGCATGCGCAATGCTCCGGACGCCCGGCTCAGGCTTTGGGCGCGATCCCGGGCGGCAGCAGCGCCGCCAGGTCGGCGGGGATCGGGGCGGTGAACGAGCGCTCGCCGCCGGCGGGATGCGGGAAGGTCAGGGTCCAGGCGTGCAGCGCGTGGCGGCGCAGGGCTGGCTGGCCCTCTTCGGCGTGCAGCGGCCAGGTGCGGCTGCGGCCGTAGAGCGGATCGGCCAGCACGGCGTGGCCGAGATGGGCGAGGTGGACGCGGATCTGGTGCGTGCGGCCGGTCACCGGTCGGCATTCCAGCGCGGTCCAGCCTGCGGCACGGTGCAGCACGACGAAGGTGGTGCGCGCCTCCTTGGCGTCGCCTTCGCCCAGCGGGCGCACGGCACGGCGGCGGAAGTCCTTGGCGTGGCGGCCGATCGCCCCGTCGCAGGCCAGCCAATCGGCGCGCGGGTTGCCGGCCGCGAGCGCGAGGTAGCGCTTGGTCACTCGGCGCTCGGCCCAGGCGGCCTGGAGGAAGGCCTGTGCGGCGGCAGTGCGAGCGAGACAGATGACCCCGCTGGTCTCGGCGTCGAGGCGGTGGACCACGCCGGGGCGCCAAGCCGAGCCGTCTTCCGAGCGGGTGTCGGGCCAGCGCCCGAGCACGGCGTTGACCAGCGTCCCGCGCAGGTGGCCGACTGCGGGGTGGACGACCATGCCGGCCGGCTTGTCGATCACCACCAGGTGCTCGTCCTCGTGCAGCACGGACAGCGGGATGTCCTCGGGCACCGCCTCCATCGGCTCGACTTCCGGCACCTCCAGCGTGACCTGCTCGCCGCCGGTCAGGGCCCGGCCGGCCCGTGCCGCGCCTGGATGGACGGTGCACAGGCCCTCCTTCATCAGCCGCTGCACCAGCGAGCGGGTGCAGCCGGGCAGGGCCGAGGCAAGCCAGAGGTCGAGGCGCTGGCCGGCGGCCTCGCGGGGGACGGTCAGTTCGTGGAGCACGTGCGCATCCTCGGAGCCGCTGGCGCCAGTCCATGGCTGCTGGCCGCTGTCCGCTGTCCGCCGTGCCGCCGCGCAGCGACGGCCCTGCCGCCGAGCGCGGTGGGCGGATACAATGGGCGCAGCCCATCCGCCCACGGTTTCGGAACGAAACCGAGCAGCGACAAAGGCAGCCGGGACAGGCCCGTGAGGGCCGCAGGGGCCTCTGAACAATAGCCGGTTGCCCCCCACGCGATCATGGTGGAGACTGGGTGAGCATGGCGCTGCGCCCGATCCTGTGCCTCGCCCTGACGGCGTCGCTGAGCGCCGCCGAGCCGGCGTCGTTCTGGAGCGGGAACGGCCTGCTGATCGGGGCCGTGATCGCCGCCCAGGCCGCCTTCATTGCCGGCCTGATCACCCTCCTGCGCCGTCAGCGCCTGGCCGAGGCGGCACGGCGCGAGGCCGAGGCGCGCCTGCGCCAGGGCAGCCGCATGGATGCGGTCGGCCAGCTCGCGGCGGGCGTGGCACACGACTTCAACAACGTGCTCACCGCCATCATCGGCCACGCCGATTTGCTGGGCATGCGCCTCGAACGCGACTCGCCGCTGCTCTCCCACGTCGAGACCATTGCCGGATCGGCCCAGCGCGCCGCCGGGACGGTGCGCAACCTGCTGGTCTTCGCCCGTGGCCGCAGCAACCGCACGCGCTCCTGCGAGGTCAACCGCCTGGTCCAGGACGTGGTCGCGCTGTTGCAGCACGCCATCGACCGGCGCATCGCCATCGAATGCAGGCTCGGCGAGGACGTCGGCTCGGCCCGCATCGGCGCCGACGAATTGCAGCAGGCGCTGATCAACCTCGCGCTCAACGCACGCGACGCGATGCCCGAGGGCGGCCGGCTGGAGATAACCAGCGAGCGCATCGTCGTGCAAGGCGGCGAACAGGGCCTTCCCCAGGGCGCCTATGTCGTGGTCGCGGTGCGCGACAGCGGCCAGGGCATCGCCCCAGAGCACCTCGAACGCGTTTTCGACCCCTTCTTCACCACCAAGCCGCTGGGCAAGGGCACCGGCCTCGGCCTGTCGGTGGTGCACGGCGCGGTGCATGCGGCGCATGGCGTGGTGCGGGTCGAAAGCCAGCTCGGCAAAGGCTCGGTGTTCCGCCTGTGGCTGCCTGCAGGCAGCGCCACCTCCAGCGGCCAGATTCCGGTCCAGGGCACCATCGCTGGCCTCAGCGTGCTGCTGGTCGATGACGAACCGGTGGTGTTGGAGGTGGTCGGGGCGCTGCTGCGCGCCAGCGGCGCCGAGGTGCACGGCTTCGCCGATCCGGCGGAGGCCGGGGCGTGGTTCGCCAGCCATGCGGCCGAGGTCTCGCTCGCCCTGCTCGATGGCAACATGCCCGGCCTGACCGGCTGGCAGCTGGCGGTGCGCCTGCACGAGGCGCGGCCCGACCTGCGCATCGTCGCCCTGACCGGCGCCGCCACCAGCGACGCCGAGACGGCCTGGCGCGCTGCCGGGGTGCCGACCATCCTGCAGAAGCCGGTCACCCGCGCTCAGCTGCAAGCGGTGCTGGCCGAGGCGCGCGGAGCGATCCCCGAGGCTACGCCGCTGGCCTGACAGCGACGCCGCCGGCGGCCATGGCGCGTTTGATGTCGCCGACCGTGCAATCGCCGTAGTGCACCATGCTGGCGACCAGCGCGGCCTCGGCCCCGCCCGTCGTCACCGCGTCGATGCAGTGCTGCGGGGTGCCGCCGCCGCCGCTGGCGATCACCGGGATGCCGACCGCGTCGGCGACCAGGCGGGTGATGGTCAGCTCGTAGCCCTGGCGCACGCCGTCGGTGTCGATGGCGTTGAGGCAGATCTCGCCCGCGCCGAGGCGTTCCGCCTCCTTGGCCCAGGCCACCGCGTCCTTGCCGGTGGGGGTGCGACCGCCGTCGATCACCACCTCGTAGCCTGAGGGCAGGGCGCAGCAGGCGGTCGAGCGCTTGACGTCCATGCCCAGCACCACGCACTGCGCACCGAAGGCGCGCGCGCCCTGGGTGAGCAGCGACGGATCGCGCACCGCCGGCGAGTTGAGCGAGACCTTTTCGGCTCCGGCCAGCAGCACGGCACGCATCGCCTCGACGCTGCGGATGCCGCCGCCGACCGAGAAGGGGATGAAGATGCGCTCGGCGACGCGACGCACCACGTCGACGAACAGCCCGCGCTTCTCGGCCGAGGCGGTGATGTCGTAGAACACCAGCTCGTCGGCGCCCTGGGCGTCGTAGCGCGCGGCATAGTCGACCGGGTCGCCGAGGTCGACGTTGCCCTGGAACTTGACGCCTTTGGTGACCTTGCCGTCGCGGACGTCGAGGCAGACGATGACGCGCTTGGTGAGCATGCGGGAAGGTAAGGTGGAAGGGGGGTGGCGGAAGGGGGGCTGGCCGGTGGGTGTCGCTGGTCGCTGGCCGCTGGTCGCTGGCTGCTGGCCGCTGGTCGATGGCTACTGGCCGCTGGCTGCTGGTCGCTGGCTCGCAAGCGTGGAACACAGCTGCACCAGCCTGTACGCGTGACCAGCTACCAGCTCAGATCCCTTCGCCCAGTCTCTCCGCCAGGAATTCATTGAGCCCGGCCTTGCGGATCTTCGCCTGGGTGGCCGCGACGTCGTACTTCAGGCGATGGAACGTCATCGTTTCGCCATCGATGGTGGCGAAGCTGGCGCGCAGGTCGCGGTCGCGTGGCTGGCCGACACTGCCGACGCAGACGTAGGCCTTGTGGCCCTTGGGCAGGCGGAATTGCCGGTGCCCGTCGTGCGGCACCATGATGCCGACCGTGGTGGCCATGAACGGCGTGTGGTTGTGCCCGGCGAAGCAGATGTCGAAGCCGCTGAAGTCCTTGTTCAGCGTGTCGATCATCTGCTGAGCCTCGATCGGGTTCTCCGGCTCGTCGACGTAGTCGTGCACGGGGTCGTAGATCGAGCCGTGCACGCACAGCAGGCGCTCCTGCACGGCGAACGGCTTGCGCGCCTTGAACCAGTCCCACAGCGCGGCTTGCGGCTGCAGCTGCTGCCGTGTCCAGTTGATCGCCTGGGCGGCGTGCGGGTTGAAGCGGTGCTTGCCGGTGACCAGGGCCTCCTCGTGATTGCCCATCAGGCTGATCTTGAAGCGCTGCGCTGCGACCGTGGCGACCGCCAGGGGGTCCGGGCCGTAGCCGATGACGTCGCCCAGGCAGAGGTACTGCTTCACCCCCAGGGCCTCGCAGCGTTCGAGCACGACCGACAACGCTTCCCAGTTCGAGTGGATATCCGAGAGTATGGCGATCACGGCCGGAGGGCCTTCTGCAGCCCTGTGCTGGTCGGCCCGGTGTAACCGGGCAGGCCGCCGTCGGATACCTCGCGCCACAGCTTGGCCACGGTCGGCACGTGCAGGCCGATCACCGTCTCGATCGCGCCCTGGACCTCGACCACGAAGCGGTCGGCCTTCTCCTGGATGGCGTAGCCGCCGGCCTTGCCCACGCCCTCGCCGCTGGCGGCGTAGTCGGCGATCTCCTGCGCCGACAGCGGGCGCATGGTGACCCGGGCGGTGCTCAGCGCTACCGCTTCGAGGTCGCTGCCGGTGCGCCACAAGCAGTGCGCGGTCATGACCTGGTGGGTGGTGCCGGAGAGCTTGGCCAGCATGGCGGCGCAGCCGGCGGCGTCGGCCGGGCTGCCCAGCACCTCGCGACCGAGGGCGACGACGGTGTCGGCGCCCAGCACCACGCCACCGTCGGGCACGCCGACCGCGCCGCGGGCCTTGGCCCGGGCACGCTCGATCGCCAGGGCCTGCGGCAAGGGCAGAGCGATGTCGTCCTCGCGGCAGTTGCTGGCGACGAGGGTGAAGACCACAGACGCTCGTGTCAGCAGGGTCGCGCGTTGCGGGCTTTGACTCGCGAGGTACAGCACAGCCCCAGCCTAGTCCGGTCGGACGGGCAGGGCAACAGGAGGAACACCATGGCCCGGACCCGAGAAGACCCTATCGCCGGCAGCAAGTCGCGCCGCGCCTTCGCCGCCGCCAGCCGCGTCATTCCCGGCGGGGTCAACAGCCCGGTGCGGGCGTGGAAGCGCCTGGGCGGCAATCCGCCGATGATCGCCCGCGGCAAGGGCGCAGTGCTCACCGACCTCGACGGCCGGCGCTACGTCGACTACGTGCTCTCGTGGGGTCCGCTGCTGCATGGTCATGCGCATCCGCGCGTGCTGCGCGCGGTCGCCGACGCGGCCAAGCGCGGCCTCGGTTTCGGCGCCCCGACCACCGCCGAGACCGAACTCGCCGAACTGCTGTGCGCGGCACTGCCCAGCGTGCAGCAGGTGCGCCTGGTCAGCAGCGGCACCGAGGCGTGCATGAGCGCCCTGCGCCTGGCGCGCGCCGCCACCGGCCGCGAGCTGGCGATCAAGTTCGACGGCTGCTACCACGGCCACGCCGACCAGGTCCTGGTCGCCGCCGGCTCGGGCTGCGCGACGCTCAACACCCCCGACAGCGCCGGCGTTCCGGCGTCGATCTCCGGCCTGACCATGAGCTGCCCGTACAACGATGCCGCCGCGGTCGAGCGCCTGCTGCTCAAGCATCGCGGCCAGATCGCGGCGGTGATCGTCGAGCCGGTGGCCGGCAACATGGGCCTGGTGCTGCCCAAGCCGGGCTTCCTCGAAGGTTTGCGCCAGCTGTGCAGCGCGCACGGCGCCCTGCTCATCTTCGACGAGGTGATGACCGGTTTCCGCGTCGGCTGGGGCGGCTGGCAGGTGGTCTCCGGCATCCGGCCCGACCTCACCTGCCTGGGCAAGGTGATCGGCGGCGGTCTGCCGGTGGCGGCCTACGGCGGTGCGCGCGACCTGATGGCGCACCTCGCGCCGTTGGGCGCCTGCTACCAGGCCGGCACCCTGTCAGGCAACCCGGTCGCGGTCGCCGCCGGCCTGGCCACGCTGAAGCTCGCCTCGCGCCCCGGCTTCTACCCGCGCACCGCCGCCCGTCTCACCCGCATGATCGACGGCCTGCGCGCCATCGCCGCGCGGCACGGGGTGGCGGTGCAGTTCAGCCAGGCCGGCACCATGTGGGGCTACTACCTCAGCGCCGCCCCGGTCACCGACTGGACCACCGCCCAGCAGCAGGACGACGCCCGCTGGCGCCGCTTCATCACCGCCATGTACCGTGCCGGGATCTACCTCGCGCCCAGTCCGTACGAGGCCGCGTTCTGGAGCTCGGTGCACACGCAACGTGATGTCCAGCAAACGCTTATGGCTGCGGAAGTGGCTTTCGCGGAGGCCTCGTGATTGCGCTGTCGGAGAATCCCACAGGGGGGCGAGCCGATTGTCGGATATCGTCGCCAGCAGCCGGAACCACCGTGAAAACCATAACCACACCATCTCCCATCCAGGCGGGCTTTACCATCATCGAGGTGGTCATTGCCATGACCGTCATGGTCGGGGCCCTGGTGCTGACCGTTGGGCAGCACGCCAATGTCGCGTCGATGCAGCGCCGCACCCAGGAGGCCTCTGCGGTCGATCGCATCATCCAGTCGCTGGTGAACCGGGTGAACTCGGTCACCTGGTCGCATCTCGGGACGTCCCGGGCGCCTTGGTCGATCGGCAGGTACGAGACCCTGGATGCCACCGACTCGTTCCACGTGATGATCGGCACCAACGAATCGGTGGGCCGCGACCCGATGACCTTCAACGTGGCCAATGCGGCCAACGACCAGTTCGACGACCTGGTCCTGCTTGGCCTGACCAGCAGCCTCGACGGCCCGAACGACCTGCGCATCTATTTGGAATACTGGCGGGCGATGGACTATGTCGATCCCACCGGAGTGCAGCAGGAAGGGCTGCTGGATGAGGCGGTCGACAACAGCGGCGAATTCCGAGCCAGGGCCTACAACGACCCGATGCGCAAGGAACTCGGGCTGCGTTCGACCTTCGCCCTCACCGGCTGGGATCCGTCCGACATCTCCGAGGGCAACAGTCCTGGCCTGCGCAGCAGCGTGATCGATCCGACCCATCCGCTGCTCATCCGCATCGTCGCCGTCTGGGAGGACGGGGATCCTGATCCGACCCGTTTCGTCCCGCGCCAACGGCGCGAGATCTTCACCGCCAGGGCGCCCTGAGAGCCAGCCATGCCACACCAACGCAACGCTTATACCCTGGTAGAGGTCGTGATCGCCTTCGCTCTGTTCTTCATGGCGATGGGTGCGGTCATGGAGTCCGTCGTGGCCACGCGCCATCTCAGCTCGCACGGTGCGGCCAAGGATCAGGTTGAGCTTGACGCCAATAGCATCATCCGAGTCATGGCCGCCGACCTGGCGCTCAGCGGTTGGGAGTTCGGCGATGGCACCACCAGCTTTGCCGGCGTCTCCCAGGCGGCAGATCGCACCCTGCGCTACTACCCGATGGTCCAGGTGCAAAGGTCGCCAGACGGGACGAACACGGCGGGCTTCAACACCGCCCTGCCCTGGACCAGTCTCGCCCCCGAGACGCTTGAGGTGCGCGCGCTGCCCAACTTCCTGCCCGGAACAGTGAACGACGATTTGGTTTCGCCACTGGCCACCTGGGACACCAGCTTTCACGCTCGCAGTTCGCAGCTGGTATTCCTGCGCGCCACAATCGGCAGTTGGCGCGCTGACCAGGATCCCGGCACGACCGGGGACGAGTCGGTCTACCGGAACCTCACCGATGCAGCCTTCCTTGCCACGCGGCCGGATAATATCCAGCTGCCGGCACTGAACTTCACCGTTGACTCCAATGGCCTGGAGACGGGCTGGCAGGATTGGCGTGCGGCTTCGCAGCATGCACGGCTCGGCGTCCTGTTCTCCTCCGGATTCTTCGAGAGCGTTCCCGGCACGTGGACGCAGCGCTTCCCCGACCAAGCGTACGGCGTGACGCTGGATGCCGGCTGGTATGACTGGGCCGATCTAGAGTCCGCCCCCATCAAGCCCTCGTGGGAGACCATGCGCAAACCGAACACCGCCGGCCTGCCGGCGATTGCAGGCTTGAGCGCGAGCGAGGTTGTGCGCGCCTACACTCGCGCCCCGGAACGGCTGCGAGAATACATGTATGCCGTAGTACCGAGCCCGACCGCCCTGGGGCTGGGCCGTCTGGTCCGAGCCTATCGCCGCGTCGATGCGGCCGCCATCCCGGTCGGCCTGGAGCCGGGCAATCGCATCACCGCAGCGGCCAATGACGCCGGGATCATTGCCACCGAGCAGGTCGCCATGGTGATCGATAAAGTGCTGTCTGACGACGTCGTACGGGTGGTGTTCGACACCTTCCGCACCGTCGACGCCGGCGCTCCGCAGGTGACGACCCTGGGCATCAACCAGGTGCGCGTCCGCCTGTATCTTGCCCGCCGGCAGGTCACCAACCCCGATGTCATCATCAGCCGCCTGATCGAGACCACGCTGTCCATGCGGGCCCGCTCGTCGGGCGGCGACATGGACCGCATCTCCGGCACGCTCGGCACCACCCCCATCGGCCTGGTCCAATAATCGTCAGGAAACAGAGGCTATATGATCGCCATCAGCACCCCAGCCCGTCACGGCAATGCCATCGTCGTCGCCCTCGGCGCCTTCACCCTGGCCGCGGTGATGCTTACCACGGCTATCGACAGTTCGGTATCGACGGCCCGGACCGTGGCCAACGGCTCTGATCACCAGCGGGCCCTGGCGGCGCTCGACGCGGTCCTTGCCAGGCGCGAAGTGGAGGTGGTCGAGCGGGCAAGTCAGGGTGATCCGGTGGAGATCGCCCGATGGACCACCAACTACGGCGTCGATTTCGTTGGGGATGCCGAGGTGCGCTGGAAGATCGAGCCGGTGCGCACCCCGCCGCGTGACGCCAGCGGCAATCCGGTCCACCACATCACCAACCCCAGCCCGGACGCCAACTGGACGGTACCGACGGGCAGCCCCGTCGACTCGGTCACGGGTGAGCCGTACTGGCAGGCCAACGACACCAACTTCATGTACCGGATCGCCGGCGAGGCTCGCCTCGGCGTGGACTCCAGCGCTCCGACCACCGTCAACCAGGGTGGGCAGACGGTGTACCGACCGGCCTCCGTGGTTCAGGGTGCCCGCTACGCCTCGGTGATGAAGGAACCGCTGTTCCGCTACGTCATCTTCTATGCAGCCCGCGGGGCCAAGGGCGACCTCGAGCTGTCGCATGCCGACAACGTGACCATCCAGGGCTCGGTTCACACCAACGGCGCCCTCTACATTGGCAGCGGCCCGAAGGTGAACGACAAGGTGGCGCGGGTGGGACCGCTGACCGGGACGTTCGCCCCGGCCTTCACCAAGGTCGGACCCGACGTCGACGGCAACAAGGTCAGAGTCAACGGAGTCGACGGCATCTTTCGCATCAGCAAGCCGCTCATGTACTCGATCATCAACGGCTTCTGGCTGTACAGCAACTATTCGGCCGGATCGCACGGCGACCCCAACATCTCCACTGGCCCCATCGCCGCCGTGAAGTGGACCGCAACCGACTCGTATGACCTGGTGTCCCCCAGCGCATCGTTGCCCTTGCCGCTCGATCCGCCGGGAGCAACGTTTGGCACCATTGAGGATGCGACATCGCTCGGGCGGCGGGTGAACCCCTACCGCATCCTCGATGGCAGCGGGGCGGTCACCGAGAACAGCTTCGGCAACAGCGACAGCCTGCGGACAATCAACTCTGTTGCGCTGCGCGGCGTGCCCTACGCATCCGCCACCTCGGGCGCCATGGTGGCCAATGACTCGCGCGACACCGCGCGCGCGAGCGACAAGAAGTGGACGGTGCTCTCGCCGCAGAGCACCGCGCCGGGGTTCGACGGCAAGGCGCGCAGCAAGCTTACCGGCCAGAACGTCAAGAACCTGCCGGAACGCATGCGTAATCGCGGTTTCGAGGCGCAGCGCCTGCAGTACGCCGACACCGACGGCGACGATACGACCGACGAGCACGAACACGCCCGGCCGTTGTTCGTCATGGCCAACGGTTCGACCACCGCCGACTACCCGCGCTCCGCCCTGACCGGCTTCCCGACCTTCGACGGCAACGCCGTGGTCGAGGAACCCGGCCAGTACCTGCGTTACGCTTTGGGCGATGGCAGCTACATGGTGCGCTATCCCACCGGCGAGGGTTGGTACGTCAGGACTCGGGACGGGACCGTGCCGGCAGACCCGGCCATGGCCGGCCTGATCATCCGCGAACGGCCAACGCCGCGCGCGGACTACTGGCCCGGCAGCGACCCGGCGTCGGTGGTCAGCCCGTCGAGCTCGCGCTGGCTGCCCTATGCCTACGGCAAGCACTGGTATCCCAGCACCTTCCGCTTCACCGTGGCCGACATCGCCGAGGTCTGCGCGCCGGCTTCCGCCGACCCCTGGGGTTACGGCAGCTGGAACGATGACCCGCTCGCCACCAACCGCATCAATACGACCGACGCCGCTCGCTCGCTGTCCTATTCGCCGGGCGGCCGCCTGGCCTTCTCCGCCGCGCAGAACGCGTCTGGCGTGGGCAACAACTTCTACCAGGGCTACGACAACAACTACCGCCGCAAGCCGTACTTCTACGCCCAGAACTGGCGCTTCGTCCACCTCGGACAGCACGTCATCGACGACACTCAGAACGGGTTGAAGGTGACGGTGTTCAACGACCGGCCATCTGGCGTTGGCAGTCAATCGCTGGTCGGCGGCCCCATGGCCGTCAACGGAGCGATCCTCCCGCTGACCACTCCGGCGAGCGGCATCATCGCCACGCCGAACGTCGCCAACAACAGCACCACCGGCATCCAGACGACCACCAGTTCGCCGACCAGCCTGGTCAGCGCGCGGCGATCGGTGCGCTTCGAGGGCTTCCTGACCGCGAGCGAGTCAAACCTCTACTACGTAACCGCCTCGGTAGGTTCCAGCCAGGGCGTGCGGATCTGGGTCGACGGCCGACTCGCCTTCTCCAACTGGGGCGTCAGCGTGAACAACCCCCAGCGCCTGACTGTCGATCGGCCAGTGCCGATCCAGATCGATTACTGCAATGACAACAACGGTTCGCCATCCCTGGCCGTGTACTGGCAGAAGATCGAGCCCACGCTGGGGGCCGTCGTCGCCATCCCAAGCAGCGCATTCAACCCGCCCAAGGCCAACCCCGGCATCGATCGCAGCACCTTCACCTCGGCGACCGTGCGCATCGACCAGCCCTTCCAGATCCCCGGCCCGAACCAGAAGAAGATCGGCCTGATGCTGCGGGACGGGTCGGGCGGCATGTCCCCGATCCTCAACGGCGGTGCGCAGTATGCCTTCATCGGCTTCTCGCCCCAGCGCGGTGTATTCACCGAGCGCCGTGCCGAGCGCCACCTCCAGGACAGCCGCACGCTGGGCACCTACTATATCGGCAACGGCACCGGCCCGAATGGCGCGGTCAACACGCTGGGAGAGATCATCGACAATCCGGACACCGTGGCGGCCGTGAACCGCACCGCATCGCTCAAGCAGGTAGCGCTGACGGCGGCGGTCACGGATGCTGTCGGTCATGGGAGCGAGACTGTCACATCCGGCACGACCTGGACCACCCAGCCCGTTGCGCACCTTGATCCGCTGAGCGTCGATGTCGGCGGCGGCAAGATCTGGACCATTCTCGACCCCTTCACCATCGGCACCTACGTCGGCACCCGCACCCAGTACATCCGTAAGCGCAAGCAGCAGCGCATCTGGCGCGTCCTGACGGTTGGACTCGACAATCAGGTGTCGCCCTTCGATGATGTCAACGACACCGACGGATGGGATCACAACCGCTCCATGCGCGTCTACACGGCGGGGACTGGCACCGGGAAATACAATTCCGACGGATGCGACGACGACCGCATCTGCTACGACGCCACCTATGCGACCGGGGTGCTCACCCCGCCAGTGTGGTCGACGGCGACCGGCGATGGCACATCCCGTGAGCGTTGGTTCCTGTACGGCGCTGCCGCAGGCCGCACCCAGTTGCGCCGGACCTTCGATGACTGGAGCTATGGCAACTGGGTTAACGGCACCACGGTCACCCAGACCGTGACCGGCGGCAGCGCCACCACCGTGTGGCGCGGTTCCCAGCTGCGCATCAACAAGAACGGCACCATCGTCACTGCCACGCCAGCCGATCTGACGACCATCACAGGCCGAACGATCACGGCGATCAACTCCGGCACGCCGAACTCGCCGTGGATCGGTCCGTCGCCGGTCGCGCCGACAGATGCCTCATGCCCAGCCGTCGCTGCGGCCCCGGTCTCCACCGTGCCCGACTTTGTCAACGGCGGCCTTGGTCGCACCATCAGCATCCAGCGCAGTGGCTCGACCAACGTGTTCGATCTCAACGGCTGGATCTCCAATACCGGCTCCTGGCTGGGCGCTGCGGTCGCCCAGTACTGGCCGACGCCCGGCGCCAACTGGACGGCGTCGTGGGCGGGCAACACTCCGACAACCTGGCCGCTGACCAAGAGCTGGCGCCCGGACGTCCATCCAGGCACGGCGACGCACAGCGTCACGGCCGTCAATCCGACGGGTGACGCCAGCCTGCAGACCGCCGGCTATCGCCTGACCGATGACACGGCGATTCCGAACACGATCACGGCCCTGTGGTTGCGCGTCTCGCAGAGCGGCAGCACGCTGTCGTTCGCCTATTCCCAGGACGGCACCACCTGGACCACCCTGAGTGGCACTCTGGACATCTCCGGCTGGGGCAGCCACCTGCTGATCGGTCCGGCACTGCAGTCGGGCGACGTTGCCATCACCACCACGGCCAGCTTCAGCGACATGCGCATCACCACGACGCAGCCGACGCCGAATGACGTGATCGACGCCACCGACTGGGATACCGACGCCAGCGGCGAAGACATCATGGGCCGTTACCTCGCCAGCCAGTACCAGGTGTGGTGGGGCAACCGCGAGATCACCGAAGACTTCTTCACCTGGACCGATACGGCGACCGGCAGGCGCAATGCCAGCGAGGATTGGATATTCAACACCCGCGAATTCTGGAGCCAATCGCGCTGGTGGGAGCACCGCGGAGCGGGAAATACCCTGGTGCCGAAGGATGACGAGGCGGCCCCGAAGACGACCTTCAACAACACCCGGTTGCGCGAAGCCTACGCCAAGACCACGCTGCTGACCCTGGACGTCGAAGCGGTTCAGAGCTATTTGCGCTCCCGGCTGCTCAGCGAGGCGGTGGCCGACCGCATCGCCGGAGCCCAGGACACCCCGGCGCTTTCCGGTGACTACACCCTTTACCAGCGCTTCTCCGGTTTGATCTATGCCGCGCGCACCAACCGCTACCCGTGGAACCCCAACATCAACCCCTGGCTGAAGGAGAACCGTTTGGCGCAGCGCGACGCCGGCGGGGTCATCACCGGCTACGCCGGCGATACCAGCGGCGTCAACCCGTGGAGCCCGCACTGGTCCAATCAGCTGCCGAATTCGGTGGCTGACATGGCGAGTGCCACCGCGGAGATCGGCAACAGCGCCTCGCTCAGCAACCCGGCCTGCACCTGGCTGACCGTGGCCCAGGGCCATCTGCTGCAGCCGTACATTCCAGCTGACGTCAAGGATGACCCGCCGCTCAAGCCGCAGCAGTTCCACCACGGCGTTCGCCTGGTCAATGCAGACAGCATCCATTGGGGCTTCGATGGCACCCGCAGCGCCGTGGCTACGCGTGCGATCGGCACCAGCGGCACGACCGGCATCGATTGGCGCTGGAGCTCGAACCCGCAGTTCGGGGTCAGCAAGACCTCGATCGTCACCCCGAACAGCCTGTATGTGCAAGGCAACCTCAACGTCGATCGGCACGAGACGGCGCGTGGAGGCGACGTCGAGCAGCGCTTCACCCCGCTGGCGATCATGGGCGATTCCGTGGTCATGCTGTCCAACGCCTGGAGCGACAGCAATGCGCAGATCGCCGGACTGAGCGTCACCAACGTGGCCGGTACCTCCAGCGTCACCGGCGTGGGCACCCTGGTTACGATGATGACCCAGGGGACAGCAGCCAGCGACACCGAATACAACACCGCCATTGCCACCCATAACCAGCCGTCGACCCGCGACCGGGTGGCGGAGGGCCAGTCCGCGCCGTTCGTCGACAGCATGCTGCTGCTTGAGAACTGGAATACGCGGACCATGTCATATCTCGGAAGCTTGGTCGTCATGGACAGCCGACGCTACACCGACGCGTTCCTCCACGACAGCTACAAGAAGTACGGCCGGACGCCCTTCGGCATCGTCGACAACGACTCGAAGTGGCTGGCCAAGTTCAACGCCTTCCAGTACGAGCGCATCAACTGGGACGGCACGACGGACAGCTTCAAGACCGGCCTCTACGGCTTTCCTGCCACGATAGACTGGGCGGGCCACTCCCCGGCCATCCTTTCTGAGGCCATCCGCATCTACCAGTTCAACTACGACCTCCTGACCGAGGAAGGAACTCCTCCGTTCGCGCCCTTCGGGGTCAGCACCTCGGGCGTCGGGGGCTGGGCTCGCATCATCAGGTAGCAGTCAGGGGCCTGCCCGACTCCTGCCGCCCCCGCGTTGCATGTGCAGCGCGAGGGCTGTAGCTTGCGGGGACCCTGGAGGCGACATGGCCTGGATCGACAACCTGTTCAAGATCATGGCCGAGCAGAAGGCCTCGGACCTGCACGTGACGTCGGAGCACACGCCGATGATCCGCGCCGCCGGTGACATCATCGCGCTGCCGGGGGCGCCCAAGCTGAGCAAGGACCAGCTGCAGCAGATCCTCTTCGAGATCTGCCCGGAACGGAACCGCAAGCAGTGGGAGGAGACCTCCGACACCGACTTCGCCTACGCGCTGGAAGGCGTCGGCCGCTTCCGCTGCAACTACTTCCGCGACCGCTTCGGCATCGGCGCGGTGTTCCGCCGCATTCCCGACAAGATCCTCTCGGCCGAGCAGCTCGGCCTGCCGCAGGGCGTCATGCGCCTGTGCGACTACAAGAAGGGCCTGGTCCTGGTCACCGGACCGACCGGCTCGGGCAAGTCGACCACGCTGGCGGCGATGATGGACCACATCAACGCCACCCGCGCCGAGCACATCATCACCATCGAGGACCCGGTCGAGTTCGTCCACCCGGCGAAGAAATGCCTGGTCAACCAGCGCGAGGTGCACAACCACACCAAGAGCTTCGCCGCCGCCCTGCGCGCGGTGCTGCGCGAGGATCCCGACATCGTGCTGGTGGGCGAAATGCGCGATCTCGAGACGACGCGCATCGCCATCGAGACGGCCGAGACCGGCCACCTGGTCTTCGGCACCCTGCACACCTCGACCGCGGCTTCGACCGTCGACCGCATCATCAACCAGTTCCCCGCCGACGAGCAGGAGCAGATCCGCCTGATGCTCGCGGGCAGCTTGCGCGGCGTGGTCGCCCAGACCCTGCTCAAGAAGAAGGGCGGCGGCCGCTGCGCCGCGCTCGAGATTCTCTTCGTCACCAGCGGCGTGGCGGCGCTGATCCGCGAAGGCAAGACCTTCCAGATCCCCTCGGCGATGCAGACCGGCGCCAAGTACGGCATGCAGCTGCTCAACGATGCGCTGGAGAACCGCATCAAGGCCGGCGAGGTCGAGCCGATGGATGCCTGGGACAAGTCGATGGACAAGGAGGACTTCGCCAAGCGGCTGAAGCTCCTTGGTGTCGACATCGACAGCCTGCTCGAGGCGAAGTCGAAGGAGGAGAAGGCGGCCAAGGCGGCTGAGCTGGCGGCAGCCAACCCCCAGCCGGCGGCTCCGCCCAAGCCCGAGGCGCCCAAGCCGCCAGCCGGCTCGAACGTGCTCGGCGGCCAGGGCCCGGCCTGGAAGCGCCCGGGGGCTTAAGCTCGTAGGGCTCTGCCCTACGTACCCGCCGGGGCTGTCGCTGGTCGCTGGCTGCTGGCTGCTGGCCGCTGGCGGCTGCTGGCCGCTCGCCCGGGCGCTAGGTTGGCGGACGCCGGAGTTCTGATGTTCTTTCAGGGCCGTGGGCTTCAGCCCGCGTCGGAAAACGCACAGAGCGCGGGACATCGTCCCGCACTCTGTCGCTTCATCGCGGGCAGAAGCCCACGGTCCGGAGCAACTTCGCTTACTTGGCGAAGTACTCGATGACCTTCTGCACGTTGACGTCGAGCGGGATCAGTTCGGGACCGGGCAGGGCTTCGATGGTGACCGACATGGTGTCGAGGTCGATCTTGATGCCGGCCGGACGTTCACGCACCGGGCTGTTGGCGGTGATGCGCAGGTCTTCGCGATTGCGCGAGGCCTCGCGCACCTGGAACACATCGCCGACCGACAGCATCTGGCTGGGGGTCTTGGCGCGCTTGCCGCCGAGGTTGATGTGGCCGTGGGTGATCAGCTGGCGTGCAGCCGGGATGGTGCGGGTCAGGCCGGCACGCCAGACCAGGTTGTCGAAACGCGACTCGAGCAGGCCGATCATGTTGCGACCGGTGTCGCCAGCCATGCGCTGGGCGCGCTGGAACACCAGGCGCATGGCGCGCTCGGTCAGGCCGTAGTGCAGGCGCAGCTTCTGCTTCTCCTTGAGACGCAGGCCGAACTCGCTGGTCTTGTTCATGCGCTTGGTCGGGCCGTGCATGCCGGGCACGGTCGGGCGCTTGGCCGAGGTCTTGGTGGTCAGGCCGGGCAGCTCGGTGCCGATGCGGCGGATCTTGCGCAGGCGGGGGCCGTTGTATCGGGCCATGGTCGTCTCCAGGGTGCTCGCAGTGCGAGCCGGTGCTGCTTGCCCGGGCCGGCGCGGAAGGCGCTGCCAGGGCTGAAGCGGGGGCGCAGCACTATGGGGACGGAGGGAGGGGGTTCAAGCCCGCGACTGGACCAGCTGCCCGATGGCCAGCAGCACCCCGTTATGCACCGCATGCGCCACCGCCGCCGGCCAGCACGAGCCGGTGCGCAAGGTCAGCCAGCCGAGCAGGCAGCCGAGGGCGAACTGCGGCAGGAAGCGCCAGGGCGACAGGTGCAGGGCGGCGAAGAGCAGGGCGCAGATCAGCACCGCGGCGGCGGGCGACAGGTGCTTGCGCAGGCCGGTGAGGATGACGCCGCGGAACAGCGCCTCCTCGGCCGCCCCGGCGAGCACCGCGCCGAGCAGGATCAGGCCGACGAGGCCCAAATCCGAGGCCAGGCCGCTAACCACCCGATTGATGTCGAGTTCCTGCGGTGGTTGGCCGACGACGGCGATGGTCGCCAGCTGGATGGCGAACGAGCACAGCAGCGCGACCAGGCCGAGGCCCGCTCCGGCCAGCAGCGGGCGCCAACCAGCGGCGCCGAGGCCGAGTTCGCGCGGTTCCAACGGCACCAGCAGGATCAGCACCGGCAGCGCCACCGCCGCCTGGCTCGCCAGCACCAGCAGCAGTGCATCGGGCTTGGGGCCGAGCAGCCAGGATCCGAGCAGCATGCCGACCCCGGCCAGCAGCCAGGCCACGACAGCGATGATCACCCCTGGTTTGCGGTCCATGCCGGCATGCTCTGGCCCGGGCCGGCCGGGCCAGGCTCAGCCGGCGGCAGGTTGCCTGGCGCAGGGCGGGGTCGAGGCGCCCAGGCGGACGCCGTGGAAGGACGGCGTGAGGTCGAGCCGGGCGTCGGGTTGGTCGAGGCGTCGCAGCAGGTACTCGGCGGCGCTGCGTCCGAGCGAGGCGCGGTCGAAGGTCGCACGGGTCAACCGCGGCGCGGTGCAGACGAAGAGGTGGGCATCGTCGCAGCAGGCGAGCGGCTGGTCGGGTGGGAGGCAGCGCATCAGACGCAGCGCGGTCGCCGCGCCCAGGCCGATGACCACGGCGTCAGCCGGGATCTTGGCTGCGACCAGGGCGTCCTCGAAGCCGGAGTCCCAGTCGGCGACATCGCTGGAGGTCACGGTCATGCCGGCGACCGCAGCCGCCTCGCGCATGCCGCTCTGGCGCAGTTCGCCGGAGAAGTGCCCCTCGTTGCCGGGCCCCTGTCCGACCACGTGCAGACGGCGATAGCCGAGGCCGGCGATCAGCTCGACCAGGCTGCGCGCTGCTGCGTATTCGTCGCGGCACAGGCTGCGTCGGCCGCGCGCCGGCTCGACGTTGACGTAGACCGCCGGGATGGCGGCAGCGGCGAGGAAGCGGTCGAGCTCGGGCGAACTCTGGTCGAGCACGATCGCGCCGTCGAAGTTGCGGTCGGACAGCCGTCCGATGGCGAGGTCGGACTGCCGGTCCGGATAGGTCGACAGCGACAGCGCGTAGCGCTCGCGGTTCAGCACCGAGGCGATGCCGGTGACGTACTCCATGGTGAAGAAGGCGGGGTGGCCGAGATTGTCGGCCGAAGCGAGGACGAGGATGGCGCGGTGCCGGCCGTCGCGCAGCCGGCGGGCCGAGCCGTTGGCGATGTAGCCCATCTTGCGCGCCAGCGCGGTCACCGCCTCGACGCTGGCACGGCCCTTGGGCGTGTTGCCCTTGTACTTGCCGCGCAGGATCTTGGACACCGTGGTCATGGAGACGCCGCACTGCTCAGCGATCAGGCGCAGGGTAGCCGGTGCCTTGGTGCTCATCGCGATGGCATCTCCACGGTGGAAGCGTATCCTGCCACCTATGGCGGCTTGGCAATCGTGGTCGCGTGTGTGGCTGGGCCAGAGCGCTCGGCCGCACTTTTTGGTTAACGTCAACCAAAAATCGGATAGCCTGTCGGCCATGAACCGCCGGGGCTTCACCCTGATCGAGCTGCTCGTGGTGATCAGCATCATCGCGGTGCTGGCATCGATGCTGCTGCCGGCCATCGGTCTGGTGAAGAACTCCGCCCGCAGCACGGTGTGCATGAACAACCTGCGCCAGTTCGGCGTCGGCTTCATGACCTATGCCAGCGACAACGACGGCTCGCTGACCTCGGGGATGTGGAACCAGGAACTCGATGAGTACCTCAACACCACCGGCAACCCGGTGCCGCTGATCTGGGACAACACCGTCACCGCCCAGGTGAACCGCATCGGCATCTCGCGCTGCCCGTCGGCGCCGGCACGCACCAACGACAACTACCCGCTGATGCTGACCTACTCCTATCCGGGCGTTTTTTACGACTCCCGCCCAGCGAACCTCTTCTTCGCCTGGATCATCTGGAGTCCGGACCCGATGACCTGGTACCGCAACAACAAGCCGCCGGTACCGACACTCAGCACCATGCGCAAGCCGGCCGAGAAGGCTCTGCTGTGCGAATACTGGGCCACCAATAGCGGTCGGCAGAACTGGGGTATCGACAACGTCAACGACCAGCGGGTACGCCGGGTGCATAATCGCGGCACCAACTTGCTGTGCGGCGATGGTCGGGTGGTGACAGCGCCCGTTTCGCCAGGTCTGGCGATGTATGCGGAAGAGAAATGGGACACGCCGACCGAACCGCTCTGGCGACCCTACCTCAACCAGGGCACCAGGCGGCTGCCCTGAGTCGGCTCAGCCGCCAGCGACCAGCGCCGCTACTTCAACCCAGCGACGATCCGTGCCACCGCCAGCGGATCGACCTGTTCGACCGTGCCGGGGAACGGATGCGGCAGCAGCCACCAATCCTCGCTGAACGAGGCGCTTTCGCCCGGGGCGAGGTGCTCCTCGGGGCCGAGCGGCTCGATCTCGAGGAGGCTCTTGCCATCCGACCACAGCGAGGCGGTCAGGCCGGCGACGCCGGTATAGCGGCGGTCGGGGAACACGGTGTAGCGCTTGACGAACAGCACGCCCGTGGGCGACAGATGCGCGATCCAGCCGGCAGTCCCGTCGAAGCCCAGCTTGGTCTCCAGTCCGGGCCCGACGATGGCGAAGCCGTCGCGGATGGTCACCGACGGATCCTTGGGCTTCAGGCTGATCTGGTTGGTCTTCCAGCCCGAATAGGTCACGTAGCCGTGCGGGAAGCGGCTGTCCGGATTGAGCGGCACCACGCTGATCCCGCCGCAGTCGACCAGCGAGCGGCCCCAGTACGAACGGCGCAGTGGCCGGTCGGTGATGTTGCGCATGGTCTGGGTGCAGCGCAGGCGGGTCGAGTCGCGGCCGAGGACGAAGTCGCGGATCAGCTGCAGCCCGCTGGCCTCGTCCGCGGGGCTGGTCAGGCGGAGGCGCAGCGGATCGGGCCGGTCGGCATTCCACGGTCCGGTCCACAGCGCCGGATGCGCCGGCACCACTTCCTCGGGTCCGATGTCGAAGCGGCCGCCGGCGGGGCCGGTCCAGTGGTCGTTGTTCGGGAACAGCCACTCGGGGTGGGCGAGGTTGTCCTGCAGGATGTTGCCGCCCACGGGACCGTAGGCGATGAGGCGGCCACCGTGCAGCGGATCGGCGATGACGCGGACTTTGCCGTTATCGATCATCAGGCACTGGCTGCGCCACTCGGCGTTCGCAGGCGGGGCCTCGGCCACCGCCTCGCCAGCGTGCAGGCCCGCCAGCAGCAGGCAGAAGAGCGGGATCCGGAGAAGCATGGGATTTACTTCTTCGTGATGACTATGGGTTCGCTGCCCGGCAGGGCGTCGAATATCAGCGCGCCAGCCTTGGCCGCGACCTCGCTGCTGGTTTTGCCCTGGGTCACGATGCAGGCGGTCCAGCTGGCGGGCACGCTGGTGACCAGGGTCAGCGGCTGGTCGTAGAGGGCCGGATCGGCGGTGCATGACAGCGTCAGTGCGATCTTCGAAGTGGTCTTCGCGCTGACCTGCACCGTCGCCGCATCGCGCTCGATGGCGTACTGGTGGGCCGGGATGTGGCCGGTGACCCACAGCTTGTCCTTGCGTGCCTCCATGCCGTCGAGCAGCTCGACGAACTGCGGCATGGTCGCGGCCAGCCAGTCGCCGCCGACGCCGTGGTAGATGATGCATTCCATCGACCCGGCCTTGATCGCCTTGTCGAGGTGGGCGACGTACTCGGGGCCGCTCTTGAAGGCGATGGTCGCGCCGCGCCCGCCGAAGTCGGGGCGCTTGACCAGGTGGTTCTTCGCCAGCAGCGCGTCCATGTCGGCCTTGTCGACCGTCCACGGGCAGCCACCGGGCTGGGCCCAGGAGACCAGACGCGGCCAGGGCATGGCCGGGGTCACGGTGCGGATCCATTCGTGGCAACCGCCGATCTCGCGCTCGGCATCCGCCAGGCTCTTCGCTCCTTTATGCGTCATGGTGTGGTTGCCCAGCTCGTAGCCATCGGCGGTCGCGTCCTTCTCCCAGGTCGAACGGGTCGCAGCGAAATGGCCGGCGCCCGGATTGATGTAGAAGGTGCCGGTCAGGCCGCGCTTCTTCAGTTCCGGCATCACGTTTTTGACATGGCTGGGGATGCTGTCGTCGAACATCAGCACGATGGCGGCGGCCTTGTCGTCCTTCCACCTGGCGATGCGCGTGTCGCCATCGGCGGCGGCGATGGTCGAGGCCAGCGTGGCGACGACCGCGAGGGAGGAGAGGAGGCGGATGGCGGACATGGTGGACCTCAGGGGGAGATGCGCATGGTCAGGAAGCGTTCGCTGGTGATCCACGCCTCGTTGGTGCCGGTGGCGTAGGTCATCTGCAGGCGGCGGCCGTCGGCGTCGCCGACATCGAGCTGCAGGTCGAGGCCGAACTCGGGCAGCTCCTCGGGCGGCGCGTTCGCCACCACCTGGCCCGCGCCCACCGCGATCGCGGAGGGCAGGAGGACGGCCTCGCCGGCGGGGGCGCAGGCCATCGCGGCGGCGAGGATGGATCCGAGCAGCGGGAGCGGGCGGGGCATGCGTTTCCTGGGTTGATGCACTCGATTCACAGGATCATCCATCACGACCATGGCCCTTCTCCTTCGAGCCTCTGTGTCTCCTGTGAAAGGAACCGTGGTGCCTGGGTTACTGCGCGAGCTTGAAGATGCCGGCTCCGGCCGCCCACAATTCGCGCTTTTCGGCGTTGTAACGCAGGATCTGCGGCTTGCGGAAGGGGATGTCGCCGGTGATCTCCTGCCAGGTCGCGCCGCCGTCGACGGTGCGGTAGATGCCGCCGTGACTGCTGCTGTCCCAGGTGGTACGCGAGATCCAGAAGCGCTTGGCGTCAGCCGGATCGGTGGCGATGCCGACGATGGTCGGGTCGCCGGTGAAGCTGGTCAGCTTCTTCCAGCTCTTGCCCTGGTCGGTGCTGCGCCACAGGTTGTTGCCGCCGACCAGCACTGCGCCCTCTTTCGACACCTCGATGTTGAAGGGCCACGGCTCGTTCTTGAAGATGTGCGTCCAGGTCGCGCCCTCGTCTTCGCTCATCCAGGCGCCGCCGCCGTTGCCGCAGACGCTGTAGTAGAGCCGCTTCGGGTTGGTCGGATCGACCACCAGGCCGTAGTAGAGGCGCAGGCCGCCGGGCTGGGTGGCGCAGCGCGTCCAGGTCCGGCCGGCATCGGCGGAGCGGAAGATGCCGCCGCCGGGCAGGTTCTTGGCCGGTTCGGCATCGCCGTCCATGCCCAGGTAGAGGATGTTCGGGTCGGTCGGATGCTGGGCCAGGGCGCGGGGGAAGCTGCGGCCCCACATGCAGTTCACGTTCGGCACGTAGTCGGGCAGGCCGGCGTTGCTGATGGTGAAGGTCGCACCGCCGTCGGCGCTGAAGTAGGCGCGGTTGGCGCACTTCGGGTCGCCGAAGGACTTCCACGGCGAGCCGGTGGTGACGATGCGGTCCTGGCCGTCGACCTTGGCCACGCGCACGCGCCAGAAATGGCCGCTGGTGTTGATGTCGTACTTCAGCGGCCAGAGCTGCTTCCACTGCTTGCCGCCATTCTCGGTGACCAGCAGGCCCTCGTCCATCGCGGTGGCGTAGGTCCGGTCGCCGAGGAACTGGATGTCGGTGGTGCAGGTGTTGTCGGCGCCGGTGGAGCGCTCTTCCAGGGTCTTGCCGCCGTCGCCGCTGAAGATGTTGCGCCAGTTGCCGGCGATGAAGAACTCGTCGGGATTCTGCGGGTTGACCGCGATGTTCTTGATCGAGCTCAGGCCGCTGGTGCCCTTGACCCATTCGTTGGCGCCGACCTCGTCCGGGTTGGTCGGATTGCCGGTGGTGTCGTTGTGCACCAGGGTGTTGTGCGTCCAGGTGGTGCCGCCGTCATCGGAAGCGTAGAAGTGGCCGCCCCAGTCGATGGTGGCGATGGCGTAGACGCGTTGCGGCCGGCTCGGGGCGACGATGACTTCGCGCACCGCCAGCTTGGCGCTCTGCTTGTCCGAGAAGGCGACCGGGGTCCAGGTCTGGCCGCGGTCGGTCGAGCGCAGCGCGCCGGCCTGGGCGGCGGACAGCCACAGCACCTTGGGATCGGGCGTGGTGCTGATGCTCATCGCCGACTTCGGCGTCGCCAGCGGCACCCAGGTGGTGCCGGCGTCATCGCTGCGCAGCGCACCGAGCTTGGTGTTGGTGACGTACAGCGCGCCGTCGCCGGCGACCGCGACCGAGGATAGCACGTCGCCGCCGGTCTTCTCGGCGCCCTGGCGGAGGCCGGTGACCTTGCGGTAGTCGTCGCCCTGGCTGTTGGCGGTCCAGCCGTCGGCATCCTTCTCCCAGTCCGCCACCAGCACGGTGGACTTACCGTCGGCGACCGCACCTGCCTCCAGCGTGCCGGCCGGATCGGTGTGCAGCGCCACCGCATCGACCTGGATGCCGCCCTTCCAGCCCGGCTGGAAGGTGCGTACGGCGATGTGGATCATGCGCACCGAATTGAGATCGCTGAGCTTGCTCAGATCGAGCGGCACCTCGACCCAGGCGCCGGGCTTGCCTTCGATCCAGTCGCCCTGCTGCCACTTCCAGCTGTCGCCGCTCTGCACCACCAGCTGCATCTGCACCGCGGGGGCGTCGGCGGGCAGCATGAAGCGCGCGGTCATGCGCTTGAACGCCGACCAGTCCTTCGCCTTCTCGCCGGGGCCGTAGAACTTGCTGATCCGGCCCATCGGATCCTTGCCGGCGGCGCCGGCGTCGTAGTTGAGGCGCACCGAGCTGGCCCCGGTGTAGGCGGGCGGCGGCGCCGGCTTGGGGAAGACCTCGCGGTAGGCCAGCTCGGTCCAGGTCTTGGCGCCGTCGCTGGTCTTCCACAGCTTGCCGGTGTGCGAGCCGACGTAGACGACGTCGGCGTTCTTGGGGTCGATGGCGATGGCGCGCACCGAGCCGTCGCGCTTCGAGCGGATGTCCAGCTTGTCCTTGGCGCTGTCGGCGACGAAGGTCCAGCTCCTGGCCCGGTCGGTGCTCTTGTGCAGGCCGCCGTCGGTCAGCGCGTAGACCATGTCGGGGGCGGCCGGACCGGTCGCGGTGCTGTAGACGGCGTAGTCGGTGATGCCGTTGTTGGCGAAGTCCCACTGCTTGGCCTTGTTCGCCGTGCTGTAGAGGCCGGCGCAGTCGCTGCCCAGGTAGATGACATTGCCATCGGTCGGGTGCCACGACACCGCGAAGTAGTAGGCACCGCCGCCCCAGCCGACCGCCTGCCACGATTCGGCGGGTGGCGCGTCGCCGGCCATCAGCGGGGCGCAGGCGAGGAGCAGGGCGGAGACGGGGAGGGTGCAGCGGGGCATAGGACTTCCGGGGTCGGCAGGTTAAAAGGACAACGTTGACCAAACACTTCTGTGACCAGGATAGCTGAGCGGTCCATTGAACCGCTCCGCCACCGGCCTGCAACGCTTTGCAGAATGCCGGTTTGGAGGGGTGTGCCGCGGGCCGGGCTGGGGTTTTCGGGCTGGGCGATAGGTTTCCCGCGTGAACGCCCCTTACGACCACCCCGACGTCGCCGCGATCATCAGCCTGGCCCTGGCCGAGGACCTGCGCGGCGGTGATGACCTCACCTGCCGCTGCCTGGTCCCGCCGGCCGCCCGCCTGAGCGGCGTGGTGCGGGCCAAGGAGGCCGGCGTGCTGTGCGGCCTGCCGCTGTTCGCGCCGGTCTTCGCCGCCTGCGGCGGCGGCGTCGAACTCTCCGCCGTGCTGGCCGACGGCACCGCGGTGGTGCCCGGCGACATCGTCCTGCGCTTCGCCGGCCCGGCGCGCACCCTGCTCACCGGCGAGCGCACCGCGCTGAACCTGGCGCAGCGCCTCTCCGGCACCGCGACCATGACCCGCCGCCTGGTCGAGGCGGTGGCCGGCACGCGCGCCCGCATCCTCGACACCAGGAAGACCACGCCGGGCCTGCGCCTGCTGCAGAAGCACGCCGTGGTCTGCGGCGGTGGGCTCAACCACCGCATCGGCCTGTACGACGCCGTGCTGATCAAGGATAACCACATCGCGCTGTTCGGCGGCAGCCCGGCCGAGGCGGTGGCGCGGGCCCGCGCCAGCGTCGGCCCCGGCGTGCCGGTCGAGGTCGAGATCGAGCGCGTCGCCGACCTCGCGCCGGTGATCGCCGCCGGCGCCGACATCGTCCTGCTCGACAACATGGGTCCGGAGCTGCTGCGCGCCGCGGTCGCCGAACGCGACCGCCTCGGCTCGCGCGCCCAGCTCGAAGCCAGCGGCGGCATCACCCTGGCGTCGATCCGCGCCGTCGCCGAGACCGGCGTCGAGCGCATCTCGACCGGGACGATGACCCACAGCGTGGCGGCGCTCGACCTGTCGATGCGCTGCGACCCGGTGTGAAGGCATTGCCCCGGTTCGCGGTTCGTGGTTCGCGGTTCATGGTTCCGCGGGGGGCGGCGTGAATTACGCGGAGGCGCTGCTGGGGGTGGCGGACAAGCCGTCGCTGGCCGCCTTTGTGCGCGACAGCATCGGACATGTCGCCGTGGGCCCGGTGCGCGAGCTTCGCTCGTACGCCGATCTTGACGCTGCTGGCCGTTGGTTCGTGGTGCTGCCCTACGACTTCCCGGCCGTTCCAGGTCGTGCGTGGGATCTCACCTGCGCAGCAGCGTGCGGAACCACGAACCACGAACCACGAACCACGAACCCGATCGCGCTCCGCACCACCCCATCCTGGTCCGCCGACGGCCACATCGCCCGCGTCCGCGCCGCGCTCGACTCGATCGCCGCCGGTGACGTCTACGAGCTGAACCTCGCCTGCACCTGGGCCATCGACCTCGCGCCGCACCCGCATCCCGACCTCGCGCTGCATCTCGCCCTGCTGCGCGCCGACGCCGCAGCGTTCGCCTGCGTCGTGCGCGGCGGCGATGGCCCGGCCATCGTCGGCAACAGTCCCGAACTGTTCCTGTCGGTGCGGGACGGCGTCGCCGAGTGCCGTCCGATCAAGGGCACGCGCCGCCGCGTCCCCGGCCGCGAGGCCGCGGTGCGCGCCGAGCTCGACGCCAGCGCCAAGGAGCGCGCCGAGCTGGCGATGATCGTCGACCTGATGCGCCACGATCTCGGCCGCGTCGCCGAGCCCGGCGGTGTGCGGGTGGCGGATCCCGGCTCGGTCATCGACCTGCCGCGTCTGCACCACCGCGTCGCGCACGTCACCGCCCGGCTGCGCCTGGCCACCCCGCTGTCGGCTGTGCTGGCCGCCTGCTTCCCCGCTGGATCGATCACCGGCGCGCCGAAGCTCGCCGCCATGCGCCGCATCGCCGAGCTGGAAGGGTCGTCGCGCGGCCACTGGTGCGGTGCCTATGGCACGGTCGGCGATGGCGCCTGCGAACTGGCGGTGGCGATCCGCACGGTCGAGCTCGACGGTTCGCGCCTGACCCTGCGCGCCGGCGGCGGCATCGTCGCCGACAGCGACCCCGCCGCGGAATGGGACGAGGCACGGGCCAAAGCCCAGGGGATAGCCGCGGTGCTGGGGGCGGAGGTATGAAGGCGCTGGCCGCTGCTGGTCGCTGGTCGCTGGCTGCTGGCTGCTGGCTGCTGGCTGCTGGCCGCTGGTTGCTGGCCGCTGGCTGCTGGCTGCTGGCCGCTGGCCGCTGGCCGCTGGTCGCTGGCCGCTGGTCGCTGGCCGCCGGCTGTGGGCTGGCCGCCGGCTGTGTGCTGGTCGCCGGCTGCATCGACGGCAATCGCCCCGCCCGCCTCTGGCGCGACCCTCCGCCTACCGTCGCCAGCGACCCCTTCGCCGCCCGCGTCGACACGGCGCGCCGTCAGCTTGAAGACGGCATGTTCGACCAGGCCCGCCTATCCATCGAACAGCTCATCGTCGACGGCGCGAAGCACCCGCTGGTGCCGCTGATGCGCGCCACCCTCGCCGAGCACGACCAGGACTGGCCGGCGTGCATCGCGTGGGCGCACCAGGCGGTCGAGGCCAGCCCGGGCTGGGGCGAGCCGCGCGTGCTGCTGGCGCGCGCCTGCCTCGAAGCCGGCCGGGTCGGCGACGCCGATGCCGCCTTCGCCGACGTCGACCGGCTGATGCCCGACAGCCCGTGGGGCCCGTACGGCCGCGCCTGGGTGGCGGCGAAACGCATGGACCAGCGCCGCGCTGGCGAACTGGCCGACGAAGCGATCAGCCGCGATCCCGACCACGTGCCGTCGCTGCAGATGCGCGCCAGCGTCGCCCGCCTGACCGGCGATCCAGCGACCGAGGAGCGCCTGCTGCGCCGCGCCGTGGCGCTCGCCCCTGAAGCCGGCAGCTGGACCCGCCTGGGCGAACTGGCCGAGGCCGCCGGCCGCCGCCTCGACGCCGCCCGCGCCTACGAACTGGCCTGGGACATCCGGCCTGGCCGTGACGTCGCCCGCCGTCGGCTGGAGCTCGCCCGCCTCGCCGGTGACGCCGAGGCCGAGGCGCTGTGGAAAGACCGCTCGCGCTGAGTCAGCGTCCGGTGCTCCGGGCGGTGGCGACGAGGTCGGCTGGCAGGCGCTCGCGCGGCGAGGTCAGCGGAAGGTAGGCGCCGAGCGCTGCGAATCCGCCTTCGCCGTCGGGAATCGGCGTCGCGCTGGCCCACAATCCGCGCCGGGCCTGCACCACCTCGCACCAGTTGTCGCGGCGGATGGCGGCGAGGGCATCGAGCAGCTCGCGCCGCGTGACGATGCCGCGCCACAGCGCCGGGGCGGGTAGGCCGACGTGATCGATCCAGCGGTGGCGTTCGCGTGGCGGCATCAGCGCGAGGAGCAGGCGACCGCTTGCCCCGCCCCACAGCTCCTCGGCGACGAGGCGCAGGCGGCCGGCGCCGCCGCCGTTGAAGGCGCCGCATTCCCACAGCAGGTGGCGGCCCCATGGCCGCAGCACCACCAGGACGACGCCGGCGGTGGGCCAGCGCCGGGCGAGGTCGCGCATGCGCGGGGCCCAGGTCTCGACCAGGCCCGGGCGGTAGGCGCCAGCCGCGGTCAGGGCGTAGGCCCGTGGCCCGAGGCGGTAGTCGCCGCGATTGCCGTCCTGGTCGGCCCAGCCGAGGCGGACCAGCTCCTTGAGCAGGCGTGTGCAGGTCGCCGGCGGCAGGCCGGTGGCGCGGGCCACGGCGTGCAGGGCCAGCGGCTCGGTGCCGAGGGCGGCGATGATGGCGGTGGCGCGATCGAGTAGCCGGGACACATATTCCATTCTGCGGAACAAGCGCCGGAAGCCAGCCCGGGCTTGGCCAGGTGGCGAAGATGACCGCCATGAGCGCAGCCCCCATCCATCGCGGCATGAACTTCGGCTTCTGGGCCCGCGCCGGATACTACGGCTCGCCGGCCGCGGCCGAGGCGGTCGAGCGCATGGCCGATACCGGCATCGACCACGTCTGCGTCATCGTCTGCGTCACCGCCGACGCTGTGCACAGCACCAGGCAGTACCGCGACTTCGTCAACACGCCCTCGGACCTCGAGGTGGCGCGCATCATCGAGCGCATCCACGCCAAGGGCATGCGGGTGCAGCTGCGCCCGATGCTGGAGTGCCATGACGGCCTGCAGCGCTGCCACATCAACTTCCCCGACGACGGCCTGATCATCCCCGGCCATCCCTTCACCTACTGGCAGCAGTGGTTCGACTCGTTCCAGGCGCGCAGCGTCTACTACGCCCGCCTGGCGCGCGAGACCGGCTGCGCGGTGTACGGCCTGGACAGCGAGCTGGACAAGACGGCACGCCACCACGAGCACTGGAAGCGCGTGGTCGCGGCGGTGCGCGCCGAGTACAAGGGCCACCTCACCGCCTCCTTCACCGAGGGCTGCCCGATCGACCGCCTGCTCGACGATCCGCAGTGCTGGTTCCGCGAACTCGACTCGCTCGGCCTGTCGATGTACCACCCGCTCGGGCGGCGTGACGAGGATCTCAAGGGGCTGACAATCGCCGAGCTCGCCGCCCGGGTGGCGCCGCTGGTCGAGCGCGACCGCGTCCGCGCCGAGAAGCTGGGCAAGCCGGTCTACTTCGGCGAGATCGGCTGCTGCGCCACGGCCAAGGCCACCAGCCTGCCCTACTACTGGAACCACGACGGCGGCTACGACGGCGACGAGCAGGCGCGCTACCTCGACGCCCTGATGACCGCCTATTGGCAGCAGCCGTGGTGGATGGGGGCCTACTGGTGGAAGTGGGAGGAGCAGAACGACCGGCCGCAGTTCCGCAGCGATCCGCGCGGCGACAAGGGCTTCACCATCCACGGCAAGCCGGCGCAGGGCGTGATGCAGCGCTGGTATGGTCGCCCGGAGCGCAAGGCGTGAAGATCCTCGCGGACGATCTCCGCTTTCCTGAAGGCCCGGCGTTCGCGCCGGATGGCGCGCTCTGGTGCGTGGAATTGAAGGGAGGCGGTTTGTGCCGCTTCGACGGCACGCTGGCGCGCATCAGCACCGGCGGCGAGCCCAACGGCATCGCCATCGCCGCCGACGGCGCGGTGTGGTTCTGCGACGCCACCGGCTCGGTGCGGGCGCATCGCGCCGGCGCGACGCGCACCATCGTCGAACAGGGCGGCAAGCCCAACGACCTGGCCTTCGACGCGTGCGGCAACCTCGTCTTCAGCTGCCCGAACGATGGCCGGAAGGAGCCGACCGGTTTCGTCTGCTGCCGCGCACCCGATGGCACGGTGACGCGGATCGCCGACGGTCTGCACTTCGCCAACGGTCTGGCCTTCACTGGCGACGAGCTGGTCATCGCCGAGACCTACAGGCAGCGGCTGTGGCGCGGGCGCTGGGACGCGCAGGCGCGGAGTTGGCACGGCCGGGTGTGGGCCGAGGGTCTGCTCGGCGCGCCGGGGCCCGACGGCATGGCCTTCGCCGCCGATGGCACGCTGTGGGTGGCGGTCTACGGCAGCGGCCAGCTCATGGCGGTGGATGCGGCCGGGCGCATCGTCCGCCGCATCGATCTGCCCGGACGCAATCCGACCAACTGCGCCTTCGATCCCAGCGGTCGGCTCGGCCTGGTGGTGACCGAGGCCGAGAAGGGCCTGCTGCTGTCCTTCCCGGAGCTGGGCCTCGGCCAGCCGCTGCACGTGGGGCCGGCATGAGCGGCTTCTCCCTCGCCGGCCGTACCGCGCTGATCACCGGCAGCAGCCGCGGCATCGGCGCTGCGATGGCGCGGGCCTTCGCCAAGGCCGGCGCGCGCGTGGCGGTGCATTGCGCCGGACGCCTCGACGCGGCGCAGGCCATCGCCGCCGAGACCGGCGGCTGCGCGTTGCAGGCCGACCTCTCGGCGGCAGACGGACCGCAGCGCTGCTGGGACGGGGCCATCGCCGGGCTCGGCCGGGTCGACATCCTGGTGTGCAACGCCTCGATCCAGTTGCCGGGAGCGTGGCTGGAGGCGAGTGGTGCCGATTTCGACCGCCAGATCCAGGTCAACCTGCGCGCCACCTGGGAGCTGCTCCGGCTCGCCGCCCCGCCGATGTGCGAACGGACGTGGGGCCGCATCCTCACGATCGGGAGCGTGCAGGAGGCCAAGCCGAACCCGGCCATGCTGGTCTATGCCGCCACCAAGAACGCACAGACCGCGATGGCCCTCGGCCTGGCCAAGCAGCTCGCCCCGCAGGGGGTCACGGTCAACAACCTCGCCCCCGGCGTCATCGACACGGATCGCACGCGCGAGCGCATCGTCGACGAGGCCTATCGCCAGAAGGTGATGAACTGGATCCCAGCGGGCCGCATCGGCGAGCCCGAGGACTGCGTCGGCCCGGCGTTGCTGCTGTGCTCGGACGCGGGCGCGTACATCACCGGCCAGAACCTGTTCGTCGACGGCGGCATGAGCCTGCCCTAGCCGGCGACCAGCGACCAGCGACCAGCGACCAGCGACCAGCGACCAGCGACCAGCGACCAGCGACCAGCGACCAAACCCCAGGATGACCGCCATGTCCATCGATACCTACAAGAAGGAAGTCGGCCTGATGAAGCTGGAGAAGCTCATCAGCGAGCGCGAGCGCATCCCCGACTGCACCTTCCCCGTCCCAGTGCAGGAGCTGCTCACGCGCTACGAGCAGCTTTACACCGGCGCGATCAGCGACGTGCTGCGCGAGTTCTGCCTGCTCGACCAGGCTCTGCCCGGCCATCTCCAGCCGCTGCGTCCTGAGCGCACCGTCGCCGGTATCGCCTTCACGGTGAAGAGCGCGCCGAACGTGCAGATCAGCGGCGAGATGGCCTTCCGCACCGAGATGCTGACCCACCTCAAGCGCGACCACTTCGTGGTCTGGGACACCAGCAACGACCAGAAGGCGACCCTGTGGGGCGGGGTGATGACGGCGACGGCGCATGGCATGGGAGTGAAGGGCGCGGTGATCGACGGCGGCATCCGCGACACCCACCAGATCCTCGAGAAGGACTTCCCCGTCTTCTACAAGCACCGCATCCCCAACGGCTCGCTCGGCCGCTGCCTGATCACCCACTACCAGATCCCGATCCGGCTCGGCGACACGGTCGTCCGGCCGGGCGACGTGATCATGGGCGACATCGACGGCGTGCTGTGCGTGCCGCGCGACATCGCCTACGACGTGCTGGTGCGCGCCGAGGAGATCAAGGCCAACGAAAAGAAGATCTTCGGCTGGGTGGCGCAAGGCGAGACCGTGCAGCAAATCACCGATAAGGGAGGATACTTCTGATGAGCCACATCTCCGACACCTACCGTCAGCAGTGGGCCGAGGTCGAGTCGCGCATCAGTGAGGGCATCCGTACCTACCGCATGGCCCAGGCCGACCTGCGCGTGGTCGATGCGGCCGGCCGTCGCATCCCTGGGGCCCAGGTGTCGCTGCGCCAGACGCGGCATACCTTCCTCTTCGGCGCCAACTGCTTCCTGCTCGGCGGTTTCGACGATGCAGCGCTGAACAAGCTCTACGAGGAGCGTTTCCTCCAGCTGTTCAATGCCGCGACGGTGGCGATGTACTGGAAGGAGCTGGAGCGCGAGCCGGGCAAACCGCGCTACACCGCCGATAGCGAACGCGTCTGGCGCCGTCCGCCGACCGATCCGGTGATCGAGTGGTGCCGCAAGCACGATCTGTGCATCAACGGCCATACCCTGGTGTGGGACAACCCGAAGTGGCAGGTGCCGACCTGGCTGCCCAAGGACCGTGCCGAGGTGGGACGTCTGCTGGCCAAGCGCATCCATGAGCTGGCGGCGCGCTACGGCCGGGTGATCCAGCGTTGGGATGTGCTCAATGAGAAGCTGAATTCGTACCACCGCGGACCGCATAACGGCGATCAGGGATATCCCGAGGACTTCGACATCCTCGCCTTCCGCGAGGCGATGGCGGCCCTGCCGCGCGAAGCGACGCTGATGATCAACGACTACCTCGGCTCATGGGATCCCGCCTTCCGCGACTACCATAAGCTGATCGCCGACCTGGTCGGGCGTGGCGCGCGGATCGACGCGGTCGGCCTGCAGTGCCACACCTTCGCCACCGAGGGCATGCTGGAGATCTGCCGCGGCGGACCCCGCCTGCGCCCGGCCGACGTTTTCGGTGCGCTCGACAACTACCGCGATCTCGCCCGGCCGCTGCACGTCAGCGAGATCACCATCCCGCAGCCGACCGAGGACGCGGCCGGCGAGGAGGCGCAGGCGGTGGTCGCGCGCGACCTCTACCGGCTGTGGTTCAGCCACCCGCAGGTCACCAGCATCACCTGGTGGAACCTGCCGGACGGCGGCGCCGCCCCGGGCGAAGACAAGGTCCTGTCGGGCCTGATCGATCGGCAGCACCGGCCGAAAGCGGCCTTCAACGCCCTCGACCGGCTGATCAACCAGGAGTGGATGACGCGGGCTGACGGGTTGATCGCCGACGTCGATGGCCAGGTGCGTATCCGCGCCTTCAAGGGCGAGTATGAGATCACCGTGCGTGTCGCGGGTCGCGGGAGCAAGCATCGCGCAATCCTGGCGGCCGATGGGGTGACGACCGTGGTCGTGCCGTAGGCCAGCGACCAGCAACCAGCAACCAGCAACCAGCAACCAGCAACCCGAGACCAGCCCATGAAGATCATCGACCTCCGCGCGCGCACTGTCGCCATCCCCATGACCAGCCAGCTGCGCCACAACACCGGTGTGCACCCGGGCTATCTCATGCGCACGGTGCTGGAGCTGTTCACCGACGAGGGCGTGGTCGGTCTCGGCGAGGTCGGCGGTGGCGACCAGCGCGGGGCGCTGGAGAAGCTCAAGCCGCGGCTGATCGGCATGGATCCGTTCGCTCTCGAACTGATCAAGCTGAAGACGCTGCGCGCGATCTACTACTTGGCCAACGCGCGGCTCTACGCCGCCATCGAGATGGCCTGCCTCGACATCCAGGGCAAGGTGCTGGGCCGACCGCTGTCGGACCTGCTCGGCGGACGGGTGCGCGATGCGGTGCCGATGATCGGCTACCTGTTCTGGCGCTACGACCGGCCGGACGGCAAGGACGACACCTGCGCCGAGGACCTCGCGGCGCACTGCCGCGAGCTGCACGACACGCTCGGCGTCACGGCGATGAAGCTGAAGGCGGGCGTCATGCCGCCGGAAGAGGAGGCGCGCGTGCTGGAACTGGTGCGCAAGGATCTCGGCGACGGCTTCGGCCTGCGCATCGACCCCAACGGCACCTGGTCGGTGGCCACCGCGGTGCGCATCGGCCGCCGCCTGGAGGCGATCGCGCCGGAATACTTCGAGGACCCGGCCTGGGGTCTGGAGGGCAACGCCGCGGTGCGCAAGCAGGTGCGCATCCCCATCGCCACCAACATGTACCCGGCGCGTTTCGACGACCTCGGCCCGGCCATCCGCATGGAAGCGGTCGACGTGGTGCTGACCGACCTGCACTACTGGGAAGGCCCGCGCGGGGTGAAGGACCTGTGCGCGGTATGCCAGACCTTCAACCTGGGCGTGGCCATGCACAGCGGCGCCGAGTTCGGCATCGAGCTGGCCGGCATGCTGCACACCGCCGCGACCATCCCGCGCATGACCTTCGCCGGCGACGCGCACTACCACCACCTCACCGACGACATCATCGTCGGCGGCCCGATGCGCTACGAGAACGGGGCCATCCGCGTGCCGACGGGGCCTGGTCTCGGCGTGACGCTCGATGAGGAGAAGATGGAGAAATATGGCCGCTACTACGCTGAGAAGGGCGATTACTACGCGCGCTTCCATCAGGACCCCCGGCGGCCGGAGTGGTTTCCGATCGTCGGAGGGACGTAGAGGGCTGGCCGCTGGCCGCTGGCCGCTGGCCGCTGGCCGCTGGCCGCTGGCCGCTGGCCGCTGGCCGCTGGCCGCTGGCCGCTG
>JALHRW010000010.1 GCA_022841245.1 Planctomycetota bacterium | reverse complement strand
CGACCGCCCAGGCGCCGTCGACGGCGGCCAGTTCGGCATCAGCCGCGGCCTCGGCGCTCGCCAGGCGGGCCGCCTGCTCACGGTGGCGGAGGTCGGCGGCAGCTTGCGCGCGCCGTCGGGCCTCGGCCTCGCGCGGCAGGATGCTGCGCTCGATGCGGGTGCGCAGGCGATTCTCGCGGTCGCGCAAGCGGGCGAGCGAGCGCTCCGCCGCCTCGCGCACGCCGCGCTGCGCCTCTTCGCTCTGCACGCCGGCTGAAACCAAGGCGTCCAGGCTGCTGCGCCGCGCGGCGCCAGCGGGATCGGCGGCGAGGCGCTCGATGGCAGCGGCGCGGTTGACGATGCCGCCCAACGTGTCGCGCAGGAAGGACAGCCGCTGCAACACGCGGGGACGCAGCGCGAGCGCGATGCCGGCTACGCCGACCTGGCAGAGCACCAGCAGGCCGGCCGCCCATGGAGCTATCGCCCACTCCGGCACGGCCATCACCAGGCTCGCCGCCGGCACGAGGCCGAGCAGGTGCAGCGTGATGCGACCGAGCGGCCGGCTGAGGCGCGCCGGCCAACCACCGACCACGCGGGGCAGCATGACGGCCAGCTGGTCGAGCTGCTCGCCCAGCGCGGCCAGCGAACGGCCAGCATCGGTGCCAAGCGGCACCTCGGGCAGCGCCGCTTCCTCGATCGGCGGCAGAGCACGACCGAGCCGCTGGGCTTGGCGGTACACCTCGCCCTCCAGCTCCTGCGCGCGCTGGCGCTGGGTCGCCAGCCCACGCAGCACCTCCGAGCGTTGGCCGGCGTTCGCCGCCATCCGCGTGCGGGCGGCAGCGGCTTCAGCTGCCCGCTGCTCGGTCAGCTGGCGTTCGACCGTTTCGCGCGCCTCGCGGCGCAGGCGCGTGGCGGCGGCAGCGACCTGTTCGAGACGACGCTTGGCGATCGCGCGCTCGGCCAATCCTGCGGCTTCCGCCTCTGCACCCGGATCGAGAGCGGCCAAGGCGGCACGCTGCTTGTCGACCGCACGGCGGCCACCCTCGGCCAGCTGCAAGCGGCGCTGCTGCCAGGCCGCTTCGTGATCGGATCGCTCGCTGGCGAGGCGCGCCTGCAGCTCGGTCAGTGCGGCCAGCTGCGGCAGCAATGCGGCGACGTCGTAGGCGCTCATCCGCACCTCCGCATCGCTTCCGAACACAGGGCCGACAGCTCGCTCAGCGCCTTCATGCCCTGGCGGCCGCGCCACATGATGTCGCTGAGGTGGTCGCGCTCGAACTCGCTGCGGGCGGCGTCCTGCCAGCCTTCGCCGGCGATGGCCCAGGCGTCGCTCAATTCATGCAGGGCACGATCCAGGGTGGCCTCATCGGCCGAAGGCGAACTCATGACTGGGCTCCGCGTTGCAGGTACTCGTCGATACGATCAGCCAGGCGATCGAGCTGGGCCAGGCCCTTCCGGGTCAGGTCCTGGATCGAGAGGTCGTGGTCGCGGCAGTGGGCCAGCAGCTCCTTGCCATCGCCCTCCAGCCGCATCAGCCAGGTGCGGATCAGCTTGAGCTTCTCCTCGGCCTCCTCGCACCGCTTCTGCGCCTTGTTCATCTCGCGCTGCTCGTCGGCGGCGCTGCTGCGGTCGACCATGCCGCGTCCGCCTTTGGCCTTCACCTCGGCCTCGGCTTCGAGGTACTTGCGCCGCGCCTGGGTGTAGAGCTCCTGGCGCTTGCTCAGCTCCTTCTTCCAGCGCGGCCCGAGCTCATTGCGCAGCTGGTCGATGGAGCGGTCGAGGGCGCTCGGCGCCCCGTCCATGGCGGCCGCGACCTGCTGCTGGAAACGGGCGAGACGGCCGCGGAACTCGCGGATGATCGCCGGGTCCTTGAGATCCGCGCTGCCGGCCATCGGGTCAGCCGCTGCGCAGGTAGTCGCGGATCGCCTCGGCCTTGCGCGCCAGCACCGGCACCTGGCGGTCGGACTCTTCGAGGAAGCGGCCGTAGACCCGCACCATGCTCTCGAAGCTCTCGGCGAACCGCGCCTGCTCCTGGTCCTGCCAGGTCTCGCCGAGGCGCTTGAACTGCCGCTGGACCAGCGCGATCTCATCGCGCGTCACCTGGTTGAAGCGTTTGAGCGCGGCGACGAAGCGCGCCAGCTCTTCTGGGTCGACTGCTGCCTTGGCCATGTCCCGCATGCTAGCGGTCGTCGCGGCGATGGCCAATCCCGGGTCGGTGTGGGATGCACCGGGATGCTGCCTGTCAGGCACCGGTTATGGGCCGGGGCTTGGTGAGCGCCTGCGGACCGGCTAGGATCGCGGCATGGATGAGGCGGCTCCGCGTTTCCGACTGGGCTGGTGGTGGCTGCCGATCATCGCGCTGCTGCTGATCGGCATCGTGGCCATCGTCCTTGCCCTCTGGCTGCGCACCACCGGCGATCTCAACGCCGAAATGGTGCGGGCGCGCAGCCTGGGCGTGGCTATGGACTGGAGAAGCCTGGCCGTCCCGCTCGCCGCCGCCGATCACCCGGCACGTATGCGCACCCTGCTTGAGACCGTCAAACGGGCCAATCCCGCTCCGTCGGATGATGACTGGCAGGCGATGCGCGAAGCCTTCGCTGCGATCCCTGCTGGCCTCGCGGCCTGGGACAGCGGCGTCGATGCCGAAGTGGATGGTCAGATCCGCGACTTTCCCGAGCAGCCTGCCGCCCTGATCGGCGGTAGCGATGATCCCCTGCGCCTGCTCTCGCAGACCCACGACATCTGGGAAAGCGGCGAAGCCGCCAAGGATCTGCTGATGCGACGTTCGCTGCGCGGACGCGATGACGCTACCGCCCTCGCCGACCTCTTTGCACGCCTCGTCCGTCTTCCCGCTGTCGTCAATCCGCTCTGGCCCGAGCCCCAAGGCCTGAACATGGCAGAGGCCTGGATGACCCATGTCTTGCGCCATCGGACCAGGCTCGACCCCTCGACGACCTCCAGGACCGCGCTGGAGCTGGCCGATCATCTCACGGTGGCGATGCGCCAGCAGATCGCCGTCCGTCCACTGCTCCTGTCCCTGGCGCTGCGTGTGGACGCGGAGCCTTTTTTCCGCGCCGCCAACATCCGCCTGCCGAGCATGATGGCGAACCCGTTCAGCATGCGCGTTCTGCCACGGCTCGGCCGACGGGCGGTGCTCGCCCGGGCCATCGATTCCTGCGCCTGGATCGCCGTCCATGGCCTGCCTGCCACCATTGCCGGCGCCCGACAGGCGTCCCCCTCGCGCCCCATGCCTGGACCACTGCAGATGCCCAGCGAGATGCTGTCGCTGACCCTCGAATGCGGCAGTTGTCTGCACTGCGCCGGTGAGCAGGTCCCGCCGGTCCAGGCCGCCCTCCTCCGACTGATGCGCTGCGTCACCGGCCTGCGCCTGCTCGCCGCCGATCTCGAGGGGGCGCCATGGCCGATCGATCCCGGCGACCCCGCAGGCGGGCGGCTGCGTCCGGTGTTGCGCGACGGCATGGTGATCGGCGCCTACGGCCTCGGTCCGGATGGCATCGACGGCTGCGGTGACCGCAACAAAGACTGGTGCTGGCCGCTGCGCGCCAGCCTGGGCCGACTCAAAGCATCGGATCCGGTGAAGCTGCCGTGAGCGACGCCCCAGTCGCAGGCCCGGTTGCATGGGCTGCGCCGGTGGATCTGTGGACCCTGTAGCCGTCATCAAAGCGAACCGCGGAGCGTGTGCGCCGTTGGCGGCGCAGGCGCAGGCTTGGCCGTCGCCGAGCACGCCTCCACTGACGCCGAACGCGCGATCGGCGAACGTCAGTGAGCCGGGCTGAGCGGGTCCAGGGCGAAGGGCCCTGGCGGGGAGTCTGAGGGGCCTGGCCCCTCAGGCAAAATGCGGCGCGCCGAACAGCCGGGCCATGATGTCGAGGGCGACGTCCTGCGTCAGCTCCGGCTTGAGGAACAGCACCAGCACCGGGCCGTCGGGCTGCACGTGGATGACCTCGGGCAGCTTGGCCTGGACCAGTTCCTTGGGGATCTGGCCCTTGAGATGCAGGCGCAGGCGGCGGTCGCCGACGTCGACGCGCATGATGCCGAGCTGGCGCAGGCGGATGCGGATCGCCTTGATGCGGAACAGGCGCAGCACCGGTTCGGGCAGCTGGCCGAAGCGGTCGCGCGCGACGCGGGCGGCGTCCTCGAGATCGGGCAGCTTGCGTGCGCGGTCGATCGAACGGTGCAGCTCGAATTTGAGCGCCGTCGCCTCCAGCCAGTCCTCGGGGATGTAGGCGTCGAGCTGGATGCCGACCACGACCTCGTCGGATCCGGCGGCCAGCTTCGGCGCTGCCGACGGCTTCAAGCCCGCAGCCGACTCGGCCTGGCCCTTGGCCTTGGCCACCGCCTCGGTGAGCAGACGGGTGTAGAGCTCGTAGCCGATGGCGTCGATCGTGCCGGTCTGCTCGGCGCCGAGCAGGTTGCCGGCTCCGCGCAATTCGAGATCGCGCATGGCCAGCTTGAAGCCGGCGCCCAGTTCGGCGTATTCCTGGATGGCGGCGAGGCGTTCGCGCGCCTCCTCGCCGATCTCGCGCTTCGGCGGGGTGAGGAAGTAGGCGAAGGCCTGGCGGGTGAAGCGGCCGATGCGCCCGCGCAGCTGGTGCAGTTCGGCCAGACCGAAGCGCTGGGCGTCGACCACGAACAGGGTGTTGGCGTTGGGGATGTCGATGCCGCTCTCGACGATCGAGGTCGAGATCAGGCAGTCGATGCTGTGGGTACGGAAGGCGTCCATCGCCTTGGCGATGCGCTCCTCGTCCATCTGCCCATGCACCACGGCAGCACGCAGTTTCAGCCCGGCCTTCTCAGCCAGATGGGTCAGCTTCCATGCCACCGTGTCGAGCTCGCTGATCTTGTTCTGCACCACGAAGAGCTGGCCCTGGCGTTCCAGCTCGCGCACCAGGGCGTGGGTCACCAGCTCGTCGTCCCACGGACAGACGCGCGTCTCGACCGCGAGTCGTTCGCTGGGCGGCTCGGCCAGCACGCTGATGTCGCGCAGGCCCAGCATGGAGAAATGCAGGGTGCGCGGGATCGGCGTCGCCGACAGGGTCAGCACGTCGACGCCGTAGCGCAGGCGCTTGAGCGCCTCCTTGTGCTTCACGCCGAAGCGGTGTTCCTCGTCGATGACCAGCAGGCCGAGGTCCTTGAAGGACAGCTGCGGCGTCAGCAGGGCGTGCGTGCCGATGAGCACGTCGACTTCGCCCGCGGCGGTGGCGGCGAGGACGGCCTTGGCCTCGGCGCCGGTGCGGAAGCGGTCGAGTCCCTCGATGCGCATGCCCCAGCCGCCGAGACGGGCGCGGAACGATTCGAGGTGCTGCTCGGCGAGGATGGTCGTGGGCACCAGCACCGCGACCTGCCGTCCGCCCTGCACCGCCTTGAACGCGGCACGCATCGCCACCTCGGTCTTGCCGAAGCCGACGTCGCCGCAGAGCAGGCGGTCCATCGCCACCGGCCGCTCCATGTCGACCTTGATCTCGCGCACCGCCGAGAGCTGGTCGGCGGTCTCTTCGAAGGGGAAGGCGGCGTCGAAACGGCGGGTATCGGCAGTGTCGGCGGGAAAGGCCACGCCACCGGTGGCGATGCGTGCCACCTGGTTGGCGAGCAGTTCGGCCGACATGTCGGCGACCGCCTTCTCGGCCCGTGCCTTGGCCGCGCTCCAGGTCTTGCCGCCGATACGGGTCAGCGACGGTTCGCGGCCTCCGCCGCCGACGTACTTCTGCACCAGGTCGATGGCTTCGACCGGTACGTACAGCTTCGACTCCTCGGCGAATTCCAGGATGAGGAAGTCCTCAAGATAGCCGCGCTTCTCCAGCGTGGCCATGCCCTGGAAGCGGCAGATGCCGTGCTGCAGATGGACGCAGAGGTCGCCACGGCGCAGATCGGCGAGTGAATCGAGCGGTGCGCCACCGGCGACGCGGGCGCGCTTGCGGGCCGGGGCGCGTTCGGCCAGCTCGAAGTCGTGGACGACGATCAGGCCCTTGGCCAGATCGCGCCAGCCGCCCGAGACGCGGCCGGTGGCGGCCTCGGCCCGTCCCTCCAGCCCGGCATCGCGGACGTGGGCGCGCAATTCCTCTGCCGCCTCGTCGGACCGTGCCAACAACAGCGCGCGCGAGCCCTCGGCCTCGGCGAGCAGGGCGGTGAGTTCGGCGAGACCCTTGCGCAGATCGCCGCGCAGCCGTTCGACGCCGACCGTCTCGCCGTCGAGCGAGCCGGACTCCAGCTGCCGCGCCAGGCGGATCTCGGCCCGGCCGTGGTCCTTGGCCAGGCGGGTGCGCAGGGCGACATCGCCGAGCACCACCACCGGGCCGGCCGGCAGCTGGCTCCACAACTCACGGGTGGCCAGGCCGATGCCGGGCGCGGCCAGCACCGCCTCGGTCACGCGGGCGGTCGACTCCTGCGAGAACGGATCGAAGCGGCGGATCGAGTCGATCTGGTCGCCGAAGAACTCGATGCGCAGCGGCTGCTCGCCGATCCACGGGAAGACGTCGATGATGCCGCCGCGCATCGCCACTTCGCCGCGGCCCTCGACCGCTGCGACCATGCGGAAGCCGCCCTCGACCAGACGCTCGACCAGGGCCTGCGGATCCTGGGTCTGGCCGGGCTTCAGTACCCGCGAGCGCGCCACGGTCTCGGCCAGATCGGGGACCGGCTGGGCGGTGGCGGCCGGGCTGGCGATCAGCCAGGCGCCGTTGGCGAAGGCCTCCAGCGCGGCGGCGCGGCGCTGCCAGCCAGCACCATCGGCACTGGCGTCCTCGTCAGCGGCGAAGCGCTCCAGTTCGCCGAGCACGGCGACCGTGATGCCCAGTTCCTCGAGGTCTTCGGCCAGACGGGCAGGGTCATGCGCGACGATCAGCGGCGGACGTACACCAGCAGAGGCCAGCAGCACGGCGGTGAAGGCGCCATGTGCAGCGCCAAGCACGGCCTCGCGCCCGGCGCGGATTGCGTCGGCGAGGGCGGTGGCCCTGACGTCGTTGGCGTAGCGGTCGCGCAGGTCTCGCACGGGGCGTGGGGTTGTGACGCGACGGATCGCACGCACCAGCGACGATCCACGCCTGGTTCCCCCTGCTTGCAACAAATGGAACGCTTTCGTACCCTGGGGAAGAGGCTCACCATGCGCAACACCGGTCCCGTCACACAAAAGCTGATCCCCATGCGTGATGGCGACCTCCTCGTGTCGCGGACCGATGTACGCGGTGTCATCACCTTCGCCAATGACGCCTTCGTAACGATCAGTGGATACAGCCGGGAGGAACTGATTGGACAGAGCCACAACCTCGTACGTCACCCGGACATGCCATCGGCAGCCTTTGCTGACCTGTGGGCCACCCTGAAGAGTGGCCAATGCTGGGTCGGCATCGTCAAGAATCGCTGCAAGAACGGCGACCACTACTGGGTCCAGGCGGCCGTTTCGCCGGAGCGGGACGCCAAGAGCGAGGTCACCGGCTATATCTCGGTGCGCCGGCGACCGACCGATGCCGACATCGCTGCTGCTGAGGCGGCTTATGCCCGTATTCGGGCCGGCTCCACGGGCCTGCTGGTCAACCGCGGCCGGGTCGAGCATGCCGGCATCGGCGGCGCTGTCAGCCGCTGGGCGGCCTCGACCCGCGTGCTATTGACTGCCGCCCTGCTGAGCCTGGTCTTGCTGATCGCCGGAGTCGGGACAGTCGGGCTGCTCGGCATGCGCGAGTCGAACCAGGGACTGAGGAGCATGCTGGCCGATCGGGTCATCCCCGCGGCTCAACTCGGCCGCATCGACACCAACCTGCGAGAAGCCTGGCGGCACTTCATCGAAGCCAGCACGCCTGGGCGCGACATCGAGAAGAGCGTGGCCGAAGCGGCCGAGCACCACAGTCTGATCGCCAAAGACCTCTCAGACTACCTGGCAACCTATCTGACCCCCGATGAGAACGTACTCGCCCAGACCCTGACCAAGCAGGTGGCTACCGTGAAGACAGAGTTCTTCGCTCCGGCCTTCGCTCTGGCCAAAGCCGGCAAGCGCGAGGAACTGCAGAATCTGGTCTTTGATCCGATGCAACATGGGCACATGGAGGCCACCGGGGATACCCTGGCAAAGCTGATCCAGTTGCAGGTCGATGTCTCCCGAGAGATCACAACTGGACAGGCTGGCCTTTTCGAGCGCAACACCTGGTTTGCCATCGGGTTGACCAGTGCAGGCATCGTGCTGGGGCTATTCACGGCCCTGACCCTGTCTGTGCGCCTGACCCGTCGGATCAACACCCTGACCGGTATCCTGGACCGCCTGTCCGGTGGCCAGATCAACGACCGCATCGATCTGTCGGCCCGCGATGAATTCGCAGATGGCATCCTCGCCGCCACCAACCTGCAGGCGACCTTGGCATATGCCCAGGTATCCACACGCGAAACCCGCACCCGGACCATGCAGGCCTTCGACATCTCGGTCGGCGGCGTGATCGCCAGCATGTCGGGATCGATCCAGGCAATGCAGGGTACCGCGCAGAGCCAAAGCACGGTGTCCGGTCAGGTTGCCAGCAACGCTCAGACCGTCGCCGCCTCGGCCAGCCAACTCAACGCCTCGATCAAGGAGATCGCCTCCCAGACCACCCATGTCAGCGAACTCGCGCGTGCAGCCGCCCAGACCGCCGACAGTAGCCGGACGACCATGGCCAGCTTGGCCAAGGCAGCAAACGAGATCACCGCTGTGGCCAAGCTCATCGCCGACATCGCCGAGCAGACCAATCTCCTGGCCCTGAACGCCACCATCGAGGCGGCGCGGGCCGGTGACGTCGGTCGCGGCTTCGCCGTGGTCGCCGGCGAGGTCAAGAGCCTGGCCAACCAGACGCATGGCGCCACCGGCGACATCAACCGCAAGATCGCCGCGGTGCAGAGCGACGCCCAGGCCGCGGTCGCCGCCCTGGAGTCGGTCACCGGTTCGATTGCCAAGTTGAACGATGCAGCGCACGCGATTGCCGCCGCCGTCGAGGAGCAATCGGCGGTGGTTGACGAGGTGGCACGCAATGCGGAGCAGGCCGCCGCCGCCGCCAAGGATACCGGGGCTGCCGCCCAGGCGGTGTCCCAGGCCGCCACCGACCTGGCTAAGGGCGAGACCGCCCTGAACAGCGCGGTAGCCACATTCAAGAGCGGCATCAACGGCTGATTCCCGCCACAGCAGGCGACAGACAGGTCAGGTTGACCGCGCCCGGTCGTCGCTAGCCTGCCCGGCTTGAGCCCCCCACCCGGCATCGTCGTCCTCGTTCCGGCCCGGCGCGCCTCCACCCGCCTGCCTGAGAAGCTGCTGCTGGCCGAGCACGGCGAGCCGCTGATCGCCACCGTCGCGCGTCGCGCCGGTCTCGCCTTCGGCCCAACAGCCGTGGTGGTCTGCGCCGATGACCCGGCGCTGGTCGCGGCGGTCGCGCCGACCGGCATCCGTGCCGCCCTGACCCGCGCCGACCACCAGAGCGGAACCGATCGCATCGCCGAGGTAGCTGCCGGCCTGTCCGCCGAGATCATCGTCAATGTCCAAGGTGATGAGCCGGAGATGGAGCCGGAGCACATCCGCCTGGTCGCCGGGCTGCTGCAGAAGCACCCCTGGGCCGGCATGGCGACGCTGGGCGTGCCGGCCGGGCAGGATGCCCAGGTCAATCCCAACCAAGTCAAAGTCGTGATTGGCAACGGAGACCGGGCGTTGTGGTTCACCCGTTCAGCGGCCCCCTACGACCGCGATCGTGGCGGCCCAGCGGCTCAGACCCACCGCCACCTCGGCATCTACGCCTACCGGCGCGATGTTCTCCTTGGCTACGGCAGCCTGCCCAAGAGCCCGCTGGAAGACCTTGAGCGACTCGAACAGCTGCGCGCCCTGGCCAATGGCATCGGCATCGCCATCGCAGTCGTTCCCCGATCGACACCCGGCATCGACGTACGTGCCGACTACGACGCATTCCTTTCCAGAAACACGAAGAAACTACCATGACCAAGCGCGAAGGCCCGACCCGCCACATCTTCATCACCGGCGGCGTCGTCTCCAGCCTGGGCAAGGGCATCGCCACCGCCTCGATCGGGCGCATCCTGGTGAACATGGGGTTCACCGTGCGGATCCAGAAGCTCGACCCGTATTTGAACGTCGACCCCGGGACGATGAACCCGTTCCAGCATGGCGAGGTCTACGTCACCGATGACGGAGCCGAAACCGACCTCGACCTCGGCCACTACGAACGCTTCCTCGGCACACCGTGTTCGAAGCTGTCGACCGTGACCAGCGGCCGCATCTACCAGACGGTGCTGAACAACGAGCGCGCCGGCAAGTACAACGGCGGCACGGTGCAGGTGATCCCCCACGTCACCGACGAGATCAAGAAGCACATCCGTGCCCTGCATGCGCCCGATGTCGACGTGGTGATCAGCGAGATCGGCGGAACGGTCGGCGACATCGAGGGCCTGCCGTTCATGGAGGCGGTGCGCCAGTTCCGCCACGAGGCCGGCCGCGACTACTGCTGCTGCATCCACCTCGCCTACATCCCCTACATCAAGGCGGCCGGCGAGATCAAGACCAAGCCGGCCCAGCACAGTGTGCAGAAACTGCGCGAGATCGGCATCATTCCCGACTTCCTGCTCTGCCGCGCCGAGAAGCCGCTGGGCAAGAGCGTGCGGGACAAGCTGGCGCTCTTCTGCAATGTCGACCTCACCAACGTCATCGACCTGGTCGACGTGCCGACCTCGATCTACGAGGTGCCCCAGGTGCTGATGCGCCAGGGCATGGATGAACTGCTCGCCAACCGTCTGCGCCTGCCCAAGCGCGCCTGCGACATGCACGACTGGGACCTGATGGTCTCGCACATCAAGAAGCCCAAGGACACCGTGCGCATCGCCCTGGTCGGCAAGTACATCGACCACCAGGACGCCTACAAATCGGTCACCGAATCGATCGATCACGCCGCCTACGCGCACCTGCTCAAGGCCGAGATCGTACGCATCGAGAGCGAGTCGCTGGAGAACGACGACTGGCGCAAACAGCTCGAGGGCATCGACGGCATCCTCGTCCCCGGCGGCTTCGGCAAACGCGGGTTCGAGGGCAAGCTGCGCGCGATCCGCCTCGCCCGCGAGACCGGCATCCCATACCTCGGGTTGTGCCTGGGTATGCAGGCGGCATCGATCGAGTTCGCCCGCAACGTCCTCGGACTGGACAAGGCCAATTCGACCGAGATGGATGAAAAGACGCCGCACCCGATCATCGTGCCGATGGAGTCGCAGAAGGACCTGATCGCAGCCAGCAACCTCGGCGGCACCATGCGCCTGGGTTCATACCTGTGCACCCTACCGAAGAAGACCAGTCGCGCGGCCAAGGTTTACGGCGGCGCGGAGGCGGTCCTGGAACGGCACCGTCACCGTTATGAGTTCAACAACGCCTACCGTGCACAGTTCGAAGCCGCCGGCCTGGTCTTCAGCGGCGTCTACATCCCGGATCCGAGCAAGCCTGAGCAGAGCCTGGTCGAGATCATCGAACTGAAGGACCATCCCTTCTTCCTCGCCACCCAGGCGCACCCGGAATTCAAGAGCACCCCGGTGCGGCCGCATCCGCTGTTCCGCGGCTTCCTCGGCGCTGCCTACAAGCGCAAGCGTGGGGATCAGGCCGGCGGGAAGAGCGAGATGTCGCTGTCGCCGATCAGCGGCTAGGACGCGAGTTCTGCAAGGCGGTCGAAACCGACCATCTCCAGGGCTCGGCGGTTGACCGCAGACGGACAGACGATGCGGACCTTGCCGCCGTGGAAGCGGGTCTGCGTCAACACGAAACCAATGAAGGTCAGTTCAAGCGAGGAGACGACACGGCATTGGCTGAGATCGAGGACGGTCAGCAGTTTCGAATAGCATTGGCTCAAATGCACGAGTATTTCGAAGGTCGGTGTGATCAGCAGCCGCTCGGACAGTTTACGAATGGTGTAATGCAGTTCGACGTCGTTGGAGACGAGGGAGATATCGGTGCCATGACGCAATGCCTCGGCATTGAATTCGGCGACGAGGTCGGTCATGGCGATATGCGAAGCACGAGGGCGAAGGTGGCGGCGATCACGAAGAAGAACACGAGGCCACGGGCGAAGAGGATCAGGAATGGTGGGATGGAGTCCTCTGAGCGGCGCAGAATTCGGTAGAATGCGAGTTGGATGAAGCCGAGCAGGATGCCGGCAGCCAATGGGGCCAGGAACATCAGGAGGAGCGGGGCGACCGACATGAGTGTGCTATTACGGTGACTGACAAGGGTTATGCAAGACTGCAGGTTTCGTGGGAACTGTGGGGTTGCGAGAAGGAGTGGGGATGGGGTGGATGGAGCGGGAACTACGGCGGAGTTCACCCGCGGCGCAGCTCCACGGTGCGGGAATGGACGAACGCCAACACTCGGCGCGACTGGCAGGTGCCGCCAGCTCCGCCCTGACGGGCGGGGCAGGCGGGTGCGGGACTGGGATCCCTCCCGAACTATCGCTGCCTCCCGGCGTGTGCGGCGTCCACCCGCGGCCTCGTCTCCTCCCTGCGCGCGTTCGCTGCTGCGCAGCTCCGTGCTCGGTGCGGGGACATCGGCCGGCTCCAGCGGCAGGCGAGCCACGCCCGTGGCTCGCTCATCCATCTCGCTACGCTCGATGGATGTCCGCTGTCGCCCGTCGGAAAGTAGGTCGCTGCGGATGTTTCAAAAACGACGCACCCAGCGCATGTGCGCTGGGTGCGTCGTTTAGAAAAATCCTGGCAGCGACCTACTTTCCCCTTGCGAGTATCATCGGCTCAGATGGGCTTAACGTCCGTGTTCGGAATGGGAACGGGTGTGGCCCCATCGATATGGCCACCAGGAATGGTACATTGTAACGAGCAGGGGCCGTGGGCACCCATGCGTTGGCAACGCGGGAATCATGGAGTGGACACGAACGACGACCAAGCCAGTGCTGCGATTAGTACCGGTCAGCTCAGCCCCTTTGGATATACGGGCGTACACCTCCGGCCTATCACCTGGTGGTCTTCCAGGACAGTCATAGGGACGATTCATCTTCGGGTGGGCTTCACGCTTAGATGCTTTCAGCGTTTATCCCGTCCGTACGTAGCTACCCGGCACTGCTCCGAGCGGAACAACCGGTACACCAGCGGTACGTCCAACATAATCCTCTCGTACTAATGTCAGGTCCCGTCAATCGTCCTGCGCCCACAGCGGATAGAAACCAACCTGTCTCACGACGGTTTAAACCCAGCTCGCGTACCGCTTTAAATGGCGAACAGCCATACCCTTGGGACCTTCTCCAGCCCCAGGATGCGATGAGCCGACATCGAGGTGCCAAACCTGGCCGTCGATAGGGACTCTTGGGCCAGATCAGCCTGTTATCCCCGGAGTACCTTTTATCTGTTGAGCGATGGCCCGTCCACGAGGGACCACCGGATCACTAGGACCTACTTTCGTATCTGCTCGTCTGATCGGACTTGCAGTTAAGCCGGCTTGTGCCCTTGCACTCCGCGTACGATTGCCAACCGTACTGAGCCGACCTTGGTGCTCCTCCGTTACACTTTGGGAGGAAGCCGCCCCAGCCAAACTGCCCGCCTGACGGGGTCTGCGTGGTTGCACACCACACGTTAGAATTCCCATGATCCGAGAGTGGTATTTCACCGATGACTCCCTGCCGACCAGAACCGGCAGATCAACGTCTCCCACCTATCCTACGCACGGATCACAGAAACACAGCATCAGGCTGCAGTTAAGGTTCACGGGGTCTTTTCGTCCTGCTGCGGGTAATCGGTATCTTCGCCGATATTGCAATTTCACCGAGTCTCTGCTTGAGACAGTGCCCAACTCGTTATGCCTTTCATGCAGGTCGGAACTTACCCGACAAGGAATTTCGCTACCTTAGGACCGTCATAGTTACGGCCGCCGTTTACTGGGGCTTGAGTTCGGGGCTTCGCTTGCGCTGACTCCTCCCTTTGACCTTCCAGCACCGGGCAGGCATCATTCCGTATACATCGGCTTGCGCCTTCGCACAGAACTGTGTTTTTAGTAAACAGTCGGTTGGGCCTCTTCACTGCGGCCGGCTTGCGCCGGCACCCCTTCTCCCGAAGTTACGGGGTGAATTTGCCGAGTTCCTTAAGCAGAGTTCTCTCGAGCACCTGAGGCTACTCGCCTCGTCCACCTGTGTCGGTTTGAGTACGGACCCCAAACAGATTATCTCCCGACGAGCTTTTCTCGGCAGCCTGTCTCCGTGCCTATATCGCTCAAGGCGTTTGGCAGGCAGCTGGGGTGCATCCACTCTTTCAAGAGGACAGCCCATCTACCGGCGTGGTCCAACTTCAGGATCCACCACGGATATCATCTGCGTCCCTCGTGGGCATCTATCTGGGGGGGCCGGAATATGAACCGGCTGTGCATCAGCTACGCCTGTCGGCCTCGCCTTAGCTCCCGCCTAACCCTCCGCGGACTTGCCTGGCGGAGGAAACCGTAGACTTACGGCGACAGGGATTCTCACCCTGTTGATCGTTACTCATCCCAGCATAATCTCTTGGTTGCAGTCCAGCACTCGTTGCCGTGTACCTTCAGCCCGCAACCAACGCTCCCCTACCCCGCACATCTCTCCGCAGAGAGGTGTGCAGCCATAGCTTCGGTAGCATGCTTGAGCCCCGGTTATTTTCGGCGCGTTCGTGCATCGACCGGTGAGCTGTTACGCACTCTTTAAATGATGGCTGCTTCTAAGCCAACATCCCGGCTGTCTCAGCACAAACACTTCCTTTACCACTTGGCATGCTTTGGGGACCTTAGCTGATGGTCTGGGTTCTTTCCCTTTTGACAACGGACGTTCTAGCCCGCTGTCTGAGCCCTGGGATACGCCACATAGTATTCGGAGTTTGATAGGGTTTGGTAACCCGGTAAGGCCCCTAGCCCTTTCAGTGCTCTACCCCTATGTGGAAACTCCCAAGCCTATACCTAAATATATTTCGAGGAGAACCAGATATCTCCCGGTTTGATTAGTCTTTTGCTCCCAGCCACATGTCATCAGGAGACTTCTCAAGGTCTATCTGTTCGGTCCTCCATGGGGTTTCACCCCCACTTCAACCTGCACATGGCTAGATCACCGGGTTTCGGGTCTACCGCTAACGACTCGACGCGCTCTTCACACTCGCTTTCGCTACGCCTCCAGGCTCGCGCCCTTAAGCTTGCCGCTAACGGTAAGTCGCTGGGTCATTATGCAAAAGGCACGCTGCAAAACGGTCTTGCGACATCGTTCCGCAACTGCTTGTACGTGATGGGTTTCAGGATCTGTTTCACTCCCCGCCAGGGGTGCTTTTCAGTGTTCGCTCACGCTACTCGTTCACTATCGGTCTCTCAGGAGTATTTAGGCTTGGAGCGTGGTCGCCCCGGATTCATGCACAGTTTCACGAGCCATGCACTACTCAGGATACTGCTCAGTCCTTGGTTCTACGCCTACGGGCCTATCACCCGCTGCGGGATACCTTTCCAGGTATTTCGGCTCGAACCTCAGAATCTTAAATGCAGTCCTACAACCCCAGAGAGTAAACCCTCTGGTTTGGCCTATTCCGTTGTCGCTCGCCGCTACTGGCGGAATCTCTGTCGATTTCTTTTCCTCCGGTTACTAAGATGTTTCAATTCGCCGGGTTGGCTTTCCTTGCGGAATAACACGGGTTCGCCGTGCTGGGTTGCCCCATTCGGACATCCAGGGGTCGTCGCTTCGGTGCAGCTCGCCCTGGCTTTTCGCAGCTTGGCACGTCCTTCATCGCCTCTGAGAGCCTAACCATCCACCCATCACCTTAGGTGCTTGATAATTGTCGTTCGTGTCCATCTCCACGATTCTCGCCTTGTCAACGATCCCCGGATAATCCCGGGCGAAGGTGTTTGAAGATCCGATGATACCGTGCGCGAGCGTCAGTGGTGGAGGCATGGGGATTCGAACCCCAGACCCCGACCTTGCAAAGGTCGTGCTCTACCAACTGAGCTATGCCCCCTCTCGGGTGGAACCTGGTCTGTCTGCCTGTTCCCAGTTGGTGGGCTTGTCTGGATTCGAACCAGAGACCTCACGCTTATCAGGCGTGTGCTCTAACCAACTGAGCTACAAGCCCAACGTGGGTTCCGTAGCGCGTCGTCATGATGTGGTGCCCCGAGGCTTTGCCACACCGGACGATCCGGTATCATGTCTGGATCTGTCAATGTCTGGGTCCGAGGACACAGAACGGTTGGCAGATCGAGATCCGCAGCAGCGAGTCGGCTATGTAATGGATCCTGGCGGTCCTCTCCGCGTGAGCGGATGGTGTCCGGTTCGTGCCCTTGTGAGAAGAACACGATGCTCAGTGCCGTCTGCAGCGGAATGCCGCAGAGCGATGGCCACATTCGTGACGCATCTCGGTCACCTTCCAGATGTATCCCTAGAAAGGAGGTGATCCAGCCGCACCTTCCGATACGGCTACCTTGTTACGACTTAGTCCCCCTTACCGCTTCCACCTTCGGCGCGTCCCTCCTTGCGGTTGGAACTACGACTTCGGGTGAAAACAACTCGGGTGGCTTGACGGGCGGTGTGTACAAGGCTCAGGAACATATTCACCGCGGCGTGGCTGATCCGCGATTACTAGCGATTCCAGCTTCATGTGGGCGAATTGCAGCCCACAATCCGAACTGAGGGTGGCTTTCAGGGATTGGCATGACCTTGCGGTTTAGCTTCCCGTTGTACCACCCATTGTAGGACGTGTGTGGCCCAGGTCATAAAGGCCATGATGACTTGACGTCGTCCCCTCCCTCCTCCAGCTTGCGCGGCAGTCCGTCGAGAGTTCCCGGCTTTACCCGCTGGCAACTCGACGTAGGGGTTTCGCTCGTTAAAGGACTTAACCTGACACCTCACGGCACGAGCTGACGACAGCCATGCAGCACCTGTGCTGGTTACACCCTTGCGGGCAATCCGTAAACTTTCATTCACTTAATCCCAGCATGTCAAGACCTGGTAAGGTTCTGCGCGTTGCTTCGAATTAAACCACATCCTCCACCGCTTGTGTGAGCCCCCGTCAATTCCTTTGAGTTTCAGCCTTGCGACCATACTCCCCAGGCGGGGCACTTAGCGAATTGCCTGCGACCGTCAGAGCATAGCGCCCCGACGATCTAGTGCCCATCGTTTACGGCGTGGACTACCAGGGTATCTAATCCTGTTTGCTCCCCACGCTTTCGTGCACTCAGCGTCAGTTGCGTGCCAGTGACCTGCCTTCGCCGTTGGCCTTCCGCGTGATATCTACGCATTTCACCGCTACACCACGCGTTCCAGTCACCCCTCACGCACTCCAGCTTGACCGTATCTCAGGCAGACCCGCGGTTGGGCCGCAGGATTTCACCCAAGACGTATCATGCCGCCTACGCACCCTTTATGCCCAGTGATTCCGAACAACGCTTGCCCCACATGTATTACCGCGGCTGCTGGCACATGTTTTGCCGGGGCTTCCTTTGGAAAGCAGTCAAAATTGGCGCTGTTAACACCAACCATTTCCCCTTCCCTGACAGCGGTTTACAACCCAGAGGGCCTTCGTCCCGCACGCGGCATGGCTTCTTCAGGCTTGCGCCCATTGAGAAAAATTCGCGACTGCAGCCTCCCGTAGGAGTCGGGCCAGTGTCTCAGTGCCCGTGTGGCCGGACAGCCTCTCAGCCCGGCTACTGATCATCGCCTTGGTGGGCCGTTACCCCGCCAACTAGCTAATCAGAGATCGCCCCCGCCATCGGCCGCTAGGTCCCGAAGGATCCCCAGCCTTTGAACACAAGCACCGTAATGCCCGTGGTCTCATCGCGTATTACAACTCCTTTCGGAGAATTATCCGCGTCCGATGGGTAGGTCAGCTATCTATTACTCACCCTTACGCCACTGTACTCACCTTGCGGCTTTCCCGTGCGACTTGCATGCCTAAACCCTGCCGCCAGCGTTCGTTCTGAGCCAGGATCAAACTCTTCAAAAGTTTAATCTAGCTTGTTAGTTTCGCATCCATGACCCGAAGGTCACGATGCACGATACCCAACCCGAAGGTCAGGCACCGCGCGCGCTTCCACCTACACGGGGGTGCAGGTTTCCGCGCATACGACTCGCGCTACGGATCTCGATTTGTCAACCGCCTCCGCAAGATCGTGGCTGCCGAAGCAACCTCTCTCTTGCGTGGGAGGAATACCATAGCGGGGTTCGAAATTCGTCAAGAGGTCAGTTTTCCGGCGTCCCAGACGGCTGCTTCAGGTCCGCCGGAACTAGCGTGTACGCCGCCGGTTATGTCGTTATGGTGATCCCGTTATGAGGCCGGAATCACTGCTGTGCCGTAGCGCCGTCCTCGCCGCATGGTGCCTGTGCACCGGCGTCGCCGGGCTTGAGATTCCCAGCGGAATCCTCGCGATTTCGTTGGATTCCGATGACGATCAGGACGGCAGCGCAGTGGTCATCGCCAGCGACGGTCGGGCCCTCACCCTCGCCGAAGCCCTGCCGGTGGGGGTCGATGCCTGCGAGGTGGTGCTGCCTGGGGGCCGTCGGAGGCAGGCCGTGGTGCTCAAACGCGATCCCGTGAGCTCTGCCGTGCTGCTGCGCATCGCCGATCTCCCCTCGGATGTGCGCCCCGTTCTGCTCGCCGACAGCAGGCGGCTGCAGCCACTCGATCCGGTCTGGACCGCCGGAAACGCCACCGGGAGCATCGCCCTGGACGGAGCGGCAGCAATCAGCCGCGGAGTCGTCAGTGGTCTGTACGATCTCAGCCAAGGCTCGCCGCCAGCGCGTGGCCGCGGTGGACGCATCCTCGCCAGCTGGAACGGCACGGCGATCGAGACGGACGCCGCGATCAACGACGGCAGCCAGGGCGGCGCGCTGCTCGATGACGCCGGTCGGCTGGTCGGGCTGACGAGCCGGGCCCAGACCCGCGAACGCCGACTGCCGCTGACCGTACCGTTGGCACGCATCCTCGACGGGCTCGATCTGCCGCCAGCGGAGACCGCTCCGGTCGGAGGCGGCGCCGCCTGGCGGCGAGCGGTGGCCTCCGTCGCTCCCAGCCTGGGTCTGCTCTACCTCGAACGGCTGCGCGGTCCCGGCAATCCGGATGGCGTGCCCCGGCCTTCGCGCCTGCTCGATGAAGCCGGCGCCGGAGAACGCGAGCAGCTCGCGCGCTGGTGGGAACTGCACTGGCACCAGCAGCAGGTCTTCTACACCGATCAGCCGGTGAGCGTGCTATCGCTGGGCGAGGATCTGCTGCTGACCGCGGCCAGCAACCTGCACGGCAGCGCTGAACGCGGCCGCCTGCTTTTGCCCGGCGGCGCCATTCCCTGCAGCGTCATCGGTCGCGACCTGCCGCTCGATCTCGCCCTGCTGCGTTGCGAGCGTCCGCACGGCCTCCCAGCCGCTGCCTTCGCTGCGGCTCCGATCGCTCTGGCCGCTCCGGTCGCCCTGCTCGGCCGCTGGCGCGAAAACGCCGGGTGGACCGCCACCGTCGGCTCGATTTCGGCGACCGAACGCCGCCGCATGCAATCACGCCTCGCCTTCCTGCAGACCGATGCGCGCGCCAACTACGGCTCCCTGGGAGGGCCGCTGATCGACGCCGAGGGCAAGGTCGTCGGCCTGTGCGTCCTGCTTGGGCCGCATGATGACCGCCCGTGGTTGATCAATTCGGGAGTCGCTCTGGCCATCGATGCGTCCCGCATCACTGCCGCGCTGCCTGCCATGCGCGCCGGCAAGACCACCGCCCGCCCGCCTTTCGTCGGCCTCGGCGTGGTGCTGCGCCCGCGTGACGGCACCCTGGTCATCGGCAGCGTGACTCCCGGCACCGGCGCGGCAGCCGCAGGTCTCCGCAGCGGGGACCAGCTGGTGTCGGTCGGAGGGGTCAAAGCTGTCAGTCCGGATGCCGTCGCCCGGACCTTGTTGCGACGCAAGTCAGGCGATCGCGTCATGGTTGAACTCCGGCGAGATGGCAAGGATGTGTCCGTCGAGGTCGAACTGAAGGAGTTCACCCCGTGAGGCCGCTCGCCATCCTGCTGCTGGCCGTCGCGATCCTCTGGGCCGAGGACAGCCCGGCCGATCGCGCCGTCACCTGCTATGTCTTCGTCGGCAACGGCAGCGGTGTGGTCATCGATGCCAGCGGTCTGGTGCTGACCAATCACCACGTCGTCGACGGTGAAGATGAACTCGAGGTACGCTGGAGCGATGGCATCACCGTGCCGGCCCGGATCCTCGGCATCGACCCGGTCGGCGATCTCGCCCTGCTCTCCGCGCCGCGGCCGGACCACCCTGCCGTCGCAGCCGTGCTCGGCAGTGCGGCGGACCTGATGCCTGGCGCGCCGGTATTCGCGGTCGGCAACCCCTTCGGCCTCGGTGACCTCGACGATGTGCCGACCCTGACCCGCGGTGTGCTCGGCAGCGGCCGGCTGGTGCGCGGCAACTATGCGGACTGCGTGCAGGTCGATGCACCGGTCAACCCAGGCAACAGCGGAGGCCCGCTGTTCAGCACCTCGGGCAGGCTGCTCGGCATCAATGGCCAGATCCGTTCGCGTACCGGCTTCCGCATCAACAGCGGCATCGGCCTGGCCATCGCCTGCACGCAGATTGCCGACTTCCTCCCCCTGCTGCGCGAGGCCGACGGCGGCTACGTCCGGCATGCCGCCCCGCCCGAAGGCCTGGAGCTCAGCGATGGCCCGCGTGGACCGGAAGTGCGCATGCCTGGCGGCTCAGGCATGCAGATCGGTGACACCGTGCTGATGGTGGCAGGCCGCCCTGCAGCCAGCGCCGCACAGGCGTTCGGCTGCTTCGCTGCCCTGGCCTGGCGCGATGGCATGAGCGTTCCCGTGACCGTCCGACGCGGTGAGGTCGAGTCGAGCCTCAGCGTCCCGGCGGCCCGCGGTGTCATCCCTGGACGGCCCTACTACGGCTGGGAGATAGCCGAACGCCCAGACCGCGTGCAGATCAGCAGCGTCGACAGCGGTTCGCCCGCCCAGCTCGCCGGCCTGCGGCGCGGCGACCTGCTCGTGGCGGTCGATGGGAAGCCGCTGACCAAGCGCATCGACCTGCTGCGTGCACTGGTCCGCACCGGGCCGGGCGATCGCCTGCGTCTGATGCGGCGCGGCGTGGACGGCGCCGAGCAGGAGGTCACCTTGCTGGTCGTGACCAGGGACTGAGTCGGCTCAGTGCTTCACGCCGGCAGAGTCTAACCCCCGCTGGCACAACCAGGCGATCAGCCCGCTGGCCGGCAGAGTGAGAAACCAGGCGGCTACGATGTTGAGCGCCACCCCCCAGCGCACGCGGTGGAGGCCCTTGCTCGCACCAGAACCGAGGATGCATGCGCTGATGCAGTGGGTGGTGGAGATGGGTATGCCCATGCTGCTGGCGGTGAGAATCGTTATGGTACCGCTGGTTTCGGCAGCAAAGCCCTGGATCGGCTGGATGTGGATGATCTTCGACCCCATCGTCTTGATGATGCGTTTGCCTCCCGCCATGGTGCCCAATGCGATGGCAGCGGCGCAGGATATCACCACCCAGGTCGGCACCTCGTAGACCATTTTGCCCTTCACCTCATGGCCCGTGGGCATCCATGCTGCCAACCAGGAATCAGGAGCCACCACATTGATCCCCATGTAGGCCACGAGCGCCATGGTGACGATGCCCATGACCTTCTGCGCATCGTTCTGACCATGCGAAAAGGCGAAGGCGCAGGCAGACACCAACTGCATCTTGCGCGCCCCGTAATTGACCATTGCCGGACGCACCCGGCGCAAGATCCAGAAGAGCAGGATCATGAAGATGAAGGCGCAGGCGAAGCCGACGATCGGCGAGAGCACGAGCGGGATAAGGACCTTGCCAACCAGCGCGTTCCAATGGAAGGCACTCCAGCCGGCATGGGCCACCACCGCTCCGGCAAGCCCACCGATCAGGGCATGGGATGAGCTCGACGGCAGGCCGTACCACCACGTGATCAGATTCCAGACGCTGGCGCCGATCAGAGCCGAGAGCACGACGACCTGGGTGACGCCAGCGCTGTCCGCGAGTCCCGAACTGATCGTTTTCGCTACCGCCGTTCCGGCGAAGGCGCCGGCGAAGTTGAACACTCCGGCGACCACCACGGCGACGCCGATGGTCATCACCCCGGTCGCTACAGACGTCGCGATGGCGTTGGCTGCATCGTGGAAGCCGTTGATGAAGTCGAAGGCCAGCGCGACCAGGATGACCAGGAACAGGAACAGTATCGGATCCATCGCCTCAACCGTTCTTGACGGCGATGTTCACCAGGACCTCGCCGACCTGCTCGCAGCGGTTGATCGCCTTGTCCAGCGCCTCGAGGACCTCCTTCTCGCGCAGGATGGTCTTGGCGTCGATGGCCGGGTCGTGGAACAGCTTGGTCAACGCCTCGGTGAAGACATGGGCCCCGTCATCGCGGTGCTTGGCGATGCGGTTGGTCAGATCGGTGATCTCGGCATAGGCGTGCCGGCGCAGCCACGGGACGGCGGAGCTGACCAGTTCAGCCGAGGTGACCAGCTTGTCGATCTGCAGCAGCATCGCCTCGGTCGGCTTGTCGACGCCGTAGAGGGTGCAGTCGCGCGCCGCGAGGTTGATGTAGTCGCAGATGTCATCGAGCTTCTTCGACAGGCGCTGCAGATCCTCGCGATCGATGGGCGTGACGAAGGTGTTGGCCAGGGCATCCAGCATCTGCTTGACGCATTCGTCGCCCTTCAGCTCCAGGTCGCGGACCTTGGCGTTGATCTCCTTGACCGACACCCCCGAACGGAAGCCGGACATCGCCCGGGCCGCTTCGTTGACGATCTGGGCGTGACGCTCGACCAGGGTGTAGAAATGCTGTTCCTGGGGGAGCAGCCAGCGGATGAGTCGTTGCATCATGGGGCGGGCATCCCACGCCACGCCCCTGCCAGGTCAAGTTCAGGTTAAGATCGGGTTTGCATTCCGCGAAAACCGCTCAGGCCAGCGCCGCCTCGGCCTGCTCGAGGTGGTGACGGTGGTGCCACTCGACCTTCGTGACCACATCGGCGAAGGTCAGCTTGCCCTGCTCGCTATGCACGGCGAAGCGCGCCGCCTCGCCGCGATGCATCTCGATCAGTTCGATGATCGACGAGCGCGCCGCCACGAACTGCGACTGGGCCACGCCGAGATCGCGCTTGGCGTAGGCCAGGCGGTCGGCCCAGCCGTCCGGATCCATCGCCATGAGCAGGGCCTTGTCCTGGGCGAGCAGGCGGCGCATGCGGTCGAGGAACACCGTCTCGATGTCGCTGATGTGAACCAGGACCTGGCGCGCCGTCCAGCCCCCCTTGCGGTAGCGTGCCGCCAGCATGCGCTCGGGGGCGTCGAACAACGGTACGGTGCGGTCGCGCAGTTCACGCAGGGTGCGGACGATGGTGGCGGGGATGGTGGGCTTGGCCATGCCGCCGGTATGGCGCGGCGGGCCGGATATCAACCCGGGACGCGGTTGTGCCAGCGCAGCACGCCGCGGCCGATGTCATAGCGGTCGAGGCAGGTGAGTCCGTAGGGATCCCAGGCGAGGTCGAGAGCGCGCGGGATGGGCAGGCCGATCCAGGCCGCGAGGATCGCGCGCAGGCTGCCGGCGTGGGCGATGATCAGGGTCGGCCGCTCGTCGAGCGCGACTACCGCCGCGGCGATGGCACGGGCGGCGCAGGTCTTGTACGACTCGCCACCGGGCGGCACGGCCGTGATCGGATCGGCATAGATGATGGCGGCATCGCGGTTGTCGCTCCACGGCAGGCCTTCCCACTCGCCGAAGTTCTGCTCGCGCAGGGCGCGCAACTCGTCGTGCGGCAGTCCGAGGTCGATGGCGGGGACGCACGCCCGCGCCAGATCGCTGCTCAGGACGCGAACGGCCCCGAGGGCGAGGAGATGCTCCTTCACCGCCGGCCAACGCCGGACGGCCTCGTCGCTCGGCGGATCATCGCGCCAGCCGATCGGCGCCCCGCTGACCGACAACGGACCGTGGCGCATGAGCCAGAGCGGGCTCATGCCGCGCCCCACAGCAACACGACGAGCACCGCGCCCTCGGCGAGCTGGTTGCCGGCCCCGAGCAGATCGCCGCTCTGGCCGCCGAGCCGGTGCCACAGGTAGCAGCCCCACAGCGCCGCAGCGACGACGGCGGCGCAACCGCCCCAGGCGGCACGCGGCAGGCCGAGATGATACGCCAAGGCGGTGGCCGCCAGCGCCAATGCCGTCGCCAGCCACGGCACCCAGCGTGGAATCTGCGCCGTGATCTCCTTGGCCAACCCCTCGCCCAGGGCAGGCAGACGGGTCAGCGGCGCCGCGGTCCAGCGGCCCCAGGCCATCGCCAGCATCATCGCCGGCACTGCTGCCGCTCCGAGCGCGACCAGGCAGGCGACGCGCAGCGTCAGCACGACCCACAACGCCATCGCGCCATAGGCGCCGATGCGCGAGTCCTTCATGATCACCAGCACCTTCTCGGTGGTGAAGCCGCCGCCCAGGCCATCGGTCGCATCGCTGGCGCCGTCCTCGTGGAAGCCCCCTGTCAGCAGCAGACCGGCAGCGACCGCCAGCACGGCCGCAACCAACGGCGGCAGTCCGAGCGACAAGCCGATGAATATCCCGCCGATCGCGGCACCGACGCCGGCCCCGACCAGCGGATACCAGCCGACCGCGGGCGGCAGGTCCTGCACCCGGGTGTCCGGCCCCGGAACCGGCAGGCGGGTGAGGAAGCGGACCGCCGCGATCAGGGCGCGCACGGCTTCACCGTCACGGGCAGGCCGCACACGCACAGCACCACCTCATGAGCGGCGCGGGCGAGACGCTGGTTGGCCCAGCCCTGCAGGTCGCGGAACTGGCGGCCCATCACCGTCTCCGGCACCACGCCCGAGCCGACCTCGTTGGTCACCAGGACCAGGGTGCAGGGCGGATCGGCGACCAGCACGCAGAGGCGGTCGACCTCCTCCAGGATCGACTCCTCGTCCCATTGCAGCGCCATCGCCCGTCCGGCCAGCCACAGGGTCACGCAGTCGACCAGGGCGGCGCCGCTGCGCGGCACGGCGGCGACGAGGTCGGCCTCGACCTCAAGCGTATCCCAGCCGCGATCGGCGCGGTCGGCGCGGTGACGGGCGATGCGCGAGGCCATCTCGGCGTCAGCGGCATCGATGTGCGCCGTCGCCAGATAGTGCCGCGGAGCGGGCAACGCCTCGACCCGGCCCTGGGCGTAGGTCGACTTGCCGCTGCGGGCGCCGCCGGTGACCAGGAGGCTCCTCATGGATAGGCCTTCTCGTGCAGCAGTTCGGCCGCGTCGAGCATCGATACGCCAGGGCTGTCGAACAGGGCGACCGGCAGTTCGATGATCGCCCCCTCGCGGACTGCACGCAGACCGCTGAAGCCAGGCATGCGGCGAAGCGCGGCGCCGGCGCCATCGCGGGTGATGATCAGGTCCGGATCGATGACGATGGCCTGCTCGGCGCCGAGCTTGGGCCAGGCTTCGGCGAAGCGGCCCTCGGCGGCGTCGATCAGGCCGGCGGCGATGACGATATCGTGGTAGGAGGTGCCGACCGTCCCGCCGTAGACCTGCTCTCCGGCCGGGGTGACGACCAGCGCCCGGCGGCGCGGCAGCTGCGGCGGCAGGTGCGCCGCGATGGCCGCCATGCGCCGCTCCAGCTGGGCCGCGATGCGCTCGCCGCGATCCGGGTTGCCGGTCACGACGGCTATGCGGCGCAAGTTGGTGGTCAGCTCGTGCATGCCGCCAGCGGGGCCGAGATCGAACACGGCGATACCGGTATCGCGCAGGCGCTGGATGCGATCGCGATCGGCGCCGCTGAACGTCGAGACCAGCACCAGATCGGGCCGCACGCCGATGATCGCCTCCAGATCGGTCAGACCCGGCAGGCGCGGCAGGCCGGCATGGCGCCAGGCTTCGGGTCCCTGGACCCAGGAGCTGATCGCGGCGATGCGGTTCGGCTCGACCAGGTGCCCAAGCAGTTCGTCGCTGACCAGGTCGAGCGAGACGATGCGTCGCCAGTCGCGCACCGGCAGCACCGTGCCGCGGGCGTCGACCACGGTTGCGCTTGCGGCGCGGGCTGCCGACGGCACAGCGCCTGTTTCCGCCGACCGTCCGACCGCGACCACCGCCAGTCCGGCGAGCAGCAGCGCGAGCACGTAGCCGACCAGGTTGAGCGCGGTCACGGGCTGCGCTCCAGCAGGCGGAAGCCGAGCGCTCCGCCCGGCACCGGCGCGACGCGGAAGGCCTTGCCCAGATGCACCTCGGTCAGCACCTCGTCCGGCGGCCCCTCGGCAACGATGCGGCCAGCGTGCATCAGGGCGACGCGATCGGCGACCCGGCGGGCATCATCGAGGTGGTGGAGCACGATGACGATGCAGCGGCCGCCAGCAGCGAGGCGACGCGCCAGATCGAGCAGGGCGAGGGCATGGCCGACATCGAGCGATGCGGTCGGTTCGTCCATCAGCACGCAGGGCGCGCCGGTGGCCAGGGCGCGGGCGACCAGCACGCGCTGCTGCTCGCCAGCTGACAAGGTGCTGAAGGTGCGTGCCGCGAGGTGGGTGGCATCGACCGCGGCGATGGCCTCGTCGACCGCCGCCTGGTCTCCGGCCTGCTGCGCACCGAGCCAACCGTGGTGGGCGTAGCGCGCCGCCGCCACCGCTGCACGCACCGGAAGAGCCGCCGCCAACTGGCTGCGCTGCGGCACGTAGGCCACCTGCCGGGCCCGCGCCTGCGCGTCGAGGCGGCTGAGATCCGTGCCCGCGAAGGCGACCTGACCGCTGGCCGGCAGCAGGCCGAGGATGGCCTTGAGCAGGGTGCTCTTGCCCGCCCCGTTCGGTCCGACCAGGGCGGTGACGGCACCGGATGCGGCGGTGAAATCCACGCCGGAGAGGACCGCGCAGGAGCCGCGACGCACGCTCAGACCGGAGACGGCCAGGCTCACAGCGTGCCCTCCCGACGCGCCCGGATCAGCAGGACGAGGAACACCGGTCCACCGACCAGGCCAGTGACCACACCAAGGGGCAGTTCACCCGCACCGTGGATGCCGAACCAGTCGGCGCCCAGCGGGACGGCGCGCGCAACCACATCGCACAGCACCAGCAGGATCGCTCCGCCGAGGGCCGCGGCCGGCACCAGGCGTCGGTGCTCGACCCCGGCGAAGGGGCGCAGGGCATGCGGCACGACCAAGCCGATGAAGCTCAGCGCGCCGCCGATCGCGACCGCGGCGGCGGCGAGCAGCGCGGTCCACGCCAGCAGCCAGCGACGGGCCCGGGCGGTGTCGACGCCCATGGCCGCGGCTTCCTCTTCGCCAGCGAGCAGCACGTCGCAGGTACGGCCCCAGGCCCAGGCGGCGCAAATGCCGGCCGAGACCAGCGGAATGGCGAGGGCGATGTGGCCGAGGCCCTTGCCATCGACCCCGCCCTGGCCGAAACCGGTGAGCGCGCGGGCCAGCTCCCAGCGGCCGGCCGCCAGACTGGTGATCAGTCCCGAAACGGCGCCGACCACGGCGGTGATGACGAAGCCGGTGAGCAGCACCGCGACCATGCCACCGCCACCGCGACCGGCCGTGCCGAGCAGCAGCGCCAGCGCGCCGGCTGCGCCGGCCAGGCAGCCGAGCGGCAGCAGCAGTTCGGGCGCCAGCCAGGCCGGTAGCACGCCGATGGCGACCGTGTGCGCGACCAGGGCGAGCTGCCCGCCGAGGGTCGCCCCGGCGGTAGTACCGACCACATCAGGCGAGGCGAGCGGGTTGCGGAACAAACCCTGGACCAGCACGCCAGCGACCGCGAGCGCGGCGCCGGCCAGGGCGGCGCAGACCGTGCGCATCAGCCGCAGTTCGCGCACCGCAGCTTCGGCTGCGACGCCGCCCGAACCGGTCGCCAGCGACAGCGCAACGCTGACCGCGAGGAGGGCGGCGAGCACGACGAGGACGACGGCGAGGCTGCGTCTCACGGGGCCTCCAGCATCGCAAGATCCGCCGCCCATCCAGAGGTATCGACCAGTCCGGCCAGCTTGTCGAGGTCGGCATCGACCCGGGCGGCGTGGTCGGCCGGCGAGCCCTGCCAGCCCAGCCGGCGGAGGAAGCGGCCGCGCCAGGCCGCGTCGCCGCAGATGCCATGCAGGTAGACGCCGGTGACGTTGCCCTGGCGCCAGCCCAGCCCATCGGCGAGGTACGGTGCAGCGGCCGGACCGGCCTCGCTGACACCATGGTGGATCTCGTAGCCCGAGACCTCGCCACCCTCGACGCAGGCGACGGTGCGCTGAGCCGTGGTCTTGGCCGGCAGGAAGGTGGTGATCAGGTCGAGCAGACCGAGACCGACGGCGTCGCCGCCCTCGACCGCCTGCGGATCGCGGATCGCCGTGCCGAGGATCTGCAGGCCGCCGCACACCCCGAGCACCTCGACGCCCTGCGCCGCCAGCCGGCAGATGCCCGCCGCCACACCGCTCTCGCGCACATGCGCTAAGCTGGCGACGGTGTTCTTGCTGCCCGGTATGATCACCGCGGACAGGCCGGCGAGGTCGGCTGGCGTGCGCACCGGCACGAGATCGACGCCCGCCTCGTGCGCCAGCGGGTCGAACTCGTCGAGGTTGGAGGCGTACGGCTGCATCACCAGCCCGATGCGCAGATTGCCGCTACGCTTGAGATCGCGATGGAAGAAGCCGTCCTCGTCCGGCAGGCGGTGGCCGATCCACGGCACCAGCGCCACCGTCGGCACGCCGGTGCGCGCCTGCAGCCACTCGCGGGCATCGAGCAGCAGGTTGGGGTCGCCGCGGAATTTATTGAGTACGAAGCCGCGGATGCGGGCGCGATCCGGCAGCTCCAGCGTCTGCCACGTGCCCAGCAGGTGCGCGAAGCTGCCGCCGCGGTCGATGTCGGATACGAGGTAGCACGCCGCGTCGAGGTGCCGCGCCGGCGCTAGATTGACCAGATCATAGGCCATCAGGTTGGGCTCGGCCGGACTGCCCGCCCCCTCCATCACCACCCGGTCGCAGCGCGCCGCCAGCTCGTCGAGCGCTCCAGCGATCAGCGGCCACAGGCGGTCGCGCCGTTCCAGCCACGGCGTCCGGGTCAGCTCGTGGTCGACCCGGCCCAGCACCACCACCTGGCTGCGCACGTGCGACTCGGGCTTCAGCAGCACCGGATTCATCCGCGCCTCCGGCTCCGCCCGCGCCGCCAGCGCCTGCAGCCACTGCGCCCGGCCGATCTCGGCGCCATCGCGGCAGACGGCCGCGTTGTTCGACATGTTCTGCGCCTTGAACGGCAGGACGCGTTCGCCACGGCGGGCGAACCAGCGGCACAGCGCCGCGGTCAGCAGGCTCTTGCCGGCGTCGCTGGTGCAGCCGAGGACCATGACCGGTCTCCGGCGGCGCAAGCCGCCGGAGACCTCCGTCCGGGTCAGAACTTCGCCCCGAGGCTGAGGTAGAAGGCCCGCGGCGCGGTGGTGTACGGCGGATTGATCTCGTACGCCTCGTCGAGCGCATTCTCGATGCGCAGCACCGCCTCCCAACGCTGGGCGTAGAGCAGGCCGACCGCGGCGTCGACCACGGTGAACGAATCGGCGTAGCGGTTGGTGCCCGTGCGCAGGCCCTGCGTGTACTGGCCACCCAGGCTCTGCCACCAGGCGAAGTCGCCATGCTGCTGCCGGGCCGTGATGCGCATGCCGGCAGTGTCCTCCGGCGTGTACATGGAAGGCTTGCCCTTGCCATCGTCGCTGTCGAGATGCGTATACCAACCATCGAGGTCGATGCCGACGGCGGCGATGTCGCGCAGCCCGAATCCCAACTCGAGGCCAGACACCTCCTCATCGCTGTCGCCGTTGATGTAGGTCGAATCGAAGGTGGTCATGTCGGTGTAGTAGGTGATCCGCTTGTCGTACATGGTGCGGAAGACCGTGGCCGACAGGGTCACATCATCGATCGGTTCGATGTCGGTGCCGATCTCATACTGCTCCGCGGTCTGCGGTTCGAGATCCGGATTGCCGGCGAAGGAATAGGGCGGGAACTGGCCGTGCAGCTGGTACAGGGTCGGGGCGACGAAGCCGTCGCCGATCGCGCCACGCAGCTTCCAGCGCAGGTCCTCGGTGAATATCGCCGCAGCAGCACGACCGCCGGTCTGTGATCCGTAGGCTTCGTGATCGTCGAGGCGACCGGTGACGCTGGCCTCGCCGTGGGTGCCGCTCCATCCGATCAGGGCGTATCCGCCGTGCTGTCCGGTGCTGTCGTCCCAGCGCGTGCCGACGCCATCCTTGTGCTGGCGCCCTTCCTCCTGCCGGTCATCGCCGCCAAGACCGACACGGAAGCCTGCGCCAAGCTCCTGGCGCAGCCGGAGCGAGAACCACGTCTCGCTCGACTTGAGCTGGTCATCGCCCGGATCGCCGGAATCCTTGAACAGCCGGTCGACCCAGGTCTTCGCCGCATCGACGGATAGCGTGGTGCCGCCGCGCTTCCACTCGCCGCCAGCCGAGGCGCGCGTCATGGCGACCTCGCTCTCGCTCTCGTCGTCCTCGGGATCGACGGAGGCATAGGTCGGTGGCGGATAGGTGTCGAAACCCTGGCGGCTGTTCATCACCATGCCGGCACCATAGAGCATGAGGCCCTCGACCGGCCGCACCTCGACGCGGCCGATGGCGGAGATGCGGTGCAGGCTATCGGGCTCATGGTCGCCCGGATCAGAACCCTCGGTCGGTCCGGTGGCGCTCGAGAAGCCCTCCGCCGCCGTGCCGGAGGCGCCGAAGGCGTAGCCGACCTTGCTGCCAGCTGGACCGGTTGCGGCGACCTCGAACTGGCCGGTCTCGAAGCTGCCACCGGTGAGGCGGACGCGATTCTCTGCCTGGTCGGTGGGACGGATCGAGATGATGTCGATCACACCGCCGACCGCGCCGCTGCCGTAGAGCCCGGACTGGGCGCCCTTGAGCACCTCGATGCGTCCGGTTCCCGCCGGGTTGAGCATCGCCGGATTGAGCAGACCGTCGGTGGCGGTGCCGTCATGGATCGGAATGCCATCGAGCAGCACGGCGTTGAACGACGGATCGACGCCGCGCAGGCTGATGCGCGCGGTGCCGCCGTCCATGCCGCCGTTGTTGCCCAGGACGATGACGCCGGGCAGCTCGCGCAGCCAGTCGGTCTGGCCGAGGGCGTAGCCGCGGTCGCGGATCTGCGCGGCCTCGACGACGTTCACCGAGACCGGCGCGCGTTCGAGTTCGCTCTCGCCGCGTTCCGCGGTGACGATGATGGTGGGAGAATCCTCGGCCGCCGCGAGGGCGATGGCGAGAAGGGTCAGGGACAGGGTACGGTGCATGGTGGCGTGAACGCCGTCCTAGGCGGCGATACGACATGGACCCGCCCATGGCGGAATGCCACGGCGCGGCCCGCGATGCAGCCTGACGAAAACGACGGAACGGCCCTGCTGACGGACGGAGTCCGACCAGGCCGCTCCCCGTCCCCGAGGGTTGCAAGCGCGAGGCCCAGGCCGGTCTCCGGACTCCCAGATCATCCCTCGCCCGGCCTTCCCACGCTTCTGCAGCGCAGTGGCATCTCCGGGTCCGGTCCCTGGTCACCGTTGCGGGTCAGCGCCGGATTCGCACCGGCTTCCCGTTTAATCCCGCTGTGGCCCGGTGGGCTTTCCCACCTGCGCCATGGCAGGACACCTGAACGGGCGGAACGCTAACAGCCCGTCCAGTCCCTGCAACCCACCCATTGCGGCGCTGCGAAAAGCGCCAGGAATCGCTGCCATGTACCTGGACATCCCCGCCAGCGCGAATCTCGACGAGCCGGTCATGGCCACTTTCAAGGCCGACGGGCCGGCGCAGCCGGTGCGCGAACTGCGGCTGTGGCGCGACGGAGCCTGGACGTGGTGCTCGGTCACCGGCTGGGACGAGTCGGGGCCGGTGCCGGCATCGATCCAGCTGATCGAGGAGAGCGGCGACGGCCCGGCCCGACTGGTCCACGGCGGACCGCTCGGCCTGCGCCTCGGAGCAGGCGTGGTGACGCAGTGGAGCACCGACGACGCGACGCAGTGGGGCGAGCCCTACCTGATCGTCACGCCAGACGCGCAGTGGCGCTGATCAGGCCAGGCCCGAATGGCGCAGCAGCGCCGCCGTGCTGGGCTCGCGCCCGCGGAAGGCTTTGAATACAGACAGCGGATGCGCCCCGCCACCCAGCGACAGCACGGTGTCGCGGAAGCGGCGGCCGGTCGCGGCGACCTGGGCGGGATCATCGAGACCGACGTCCTCGAAGGCCGCGAACGCGTCAGCTGACAGTACTTCGGCCCACTTGTAGCTGTAGTAGCCGGCGCTGTAGCCGCCCGCGAAGATGTGCGAGAACGAGCACAACGAACGGTCCTCGGGCAGCGGCGGGATGACGGTGTGCGTCTCCGCCACCTTGCGCTGCACCGCATGCGGCTCGCCGCCCTCGCTATGCAGGACCAGGTCGGTGCGGGCGAAGTAGAGCTGGCGCAGCGTGGCAGCGCCGGCGCGGTAGGTCTTGGCGGCGCGCAGCTTGCCGACCAGCGCCTCGGGCAGGGCCTCGCCGGTCTGCCAGTGCCGGGCCAGGCCGGCCAGGGTCGGCTGATGCAGGCACCAGTTCTCCATGAACTGGCTGGGCAGCTCGACCGCATCCCATTCGACGTTGTTGATGCCAGCCGCCTCCATGCGCGGCACGGTGGTGAGCATGTGCTGCAAGCCGTGGCCGAACTCGTGGAACAGCGTCTCGACTTCGCGGAAGGTCATCAGCGACGGCACCGCACCAACCGGTGGCGACTGGTTGCACACCAGATAGGCGACCGGCACACGCGCGCCGTTGCGATCGATGGCGTTGTCCATCCACGCTCCGCCGCGCTTGTCGGCCGGGCGGCTGTACGGGTCGAGGTAGAATCCGGCAAGTTCCCGCCCATCTGCGGCATCGCGCACGCGGTAGTAGCGCACGTCGGGATGCCACACGCTGACTCCGTCGACCGGCTCGACGCGGATGCCGAACAACCGGCCGCACAGGGCGAACAGGCCGTCGAGCACGCGCGGCAGGGCGAAGTACGGGCGCAGCTCCTCGTCGGTATAGGAGAACGACTTCTCGCGCAGGCGCTCGGCCCAGAACGGCACATCCCAGGGCATCAGCTCCATGCCGGCGAAGGCGCACAGCTCGGCGTGCTCGGCCCGGGCCTTGGGCAGGGCCGCGACGTGCAGCTCATCGAGCAGGCGGTGCACCGCCGGGACCGCCCCGGCCATCTTCTGCGACAGCGAGACCTCGGCCCAATTGGCCAGGCCGAGCAGGCCGGCCTGCTCGCGCTTGAGCGCCAGGATGCGCTCGATCACCGGGTGGTTGTCGTGCGGCGCATCGGCGCCGCGGCGGATGAAGGCACGGTAGAGCCGCTCGCGCAGGTCGCGACGGCGGGCGTGCTCCATGAACGGGATGAAGCTGGGGATGTCCAACCCGACCACCCACGGCCCGTTCTCGGGCGTGGCGGCGGCGTGCCCGGCGCGCACCGCTGCTGCGGCGGCGCCGGCCCGGGCGCTGGCGGGCAGACCGTCGATCTCCGCAGCCGTGGTCAGGGTCAGGGTGAACGCCTTGCTGGCGTCGAGCACCTGGTTGCTGAAGCGCGTCGCCAGCTCGGACAGCTCCTTCTGGTTGGCGAGGAATGCCCCCTTGGCTGCGCCCTCCAGGCCGACGCCGGACAGCTCCGCATCGCGCAGGCGCGCGGCGACGACGCGGCGCTCGACTTCATTGGCGGGCTGCAGCCGCTTCAGCGCCTGGTAGAGCGGCTTCGACTGCGCCATGCGCAGACCCATCGCCACCATGTCGCCCTGCACCGCCTGGTGCGCCTTGCGCAGGGCGTCGCTGTTGCGCACGCCCAGCAGATGGTTGACCACGCCCCAGGCCCAGCCCATCGGCTCGGTGATGGCTGACAGCGCCGCGACCACCGCATCATAGCCCGACGCCTGCCCGACGGCCGCCTCGAAGGCGGCGAAGTCGCGCTCGACCTGGGCGAGATGCGCGCGCATCGCCGGCTCGACGTGCTCGGGCTGGATGCGGTCGAAGGCGGGCAGGCCGACGGGGCCGAGGAGCGGGTTGGTCATGCGGAAGGGTTGACGCCGAGCCCCGTCGCGCAAGCGCTTCCGTGCCCGCCTTCTGCCGCTAACTTCCCCCGCCATGAACGTCCTGACCGACAGCCAATGGGCCGCCCTCGAACCGCTGCTCAAGAAGGCCTGCCCGAAGCTGACCCCGAGCGACCTGAGCGAAAGCCAGCGCCGGGTCGACATCCTCACCGCCAAGATCCAGAACCGCCACTGGATGGACCGCGTCGCGGCCCAGCACCTGGTCATCGGGCTGCTGCAGCAGGCGGGTGTGCAGAAGGTCGCGTAGTGCCGTCGATATTCTCCAAGATCCTCGCCGGGCAGATCCCCGGTCAGTTCGTCTTCCGCGATGAGCTGTGGGCTGCCGTCCTCGACATCCGACCGGTGTCGCCGGGCCATGCGCTGCTCATCCCGCTGCATGAGGCGCAGCACCTCGCCGAGCTGCCGGCGCCGACGCTGGCCGCTCTTGGCGACCGCCTCGCCCGGCTGACCGTGGCGGTGAAGACGGCCAGCGGCGCACCTGCCGTCAACGTGGTGGTCAACGACGGACCAGCCGCTGGGCAGGAAGTGCCGCACGCGCACCTCCACGTGTTCGCCCGCTTCCCCGACGACGGCAAGCGACTGTCCTGGCCGGCCACGCCATACGCCGACGGTGAATTGACGCGTTGGGCTGAACGACTCCGCGCTGCCTGGCGATGACCATTGCTCCGGTTCGTGGTTCGTGGTTCGTGGTTCGTGGTTCCGCAGCCGTGAAGCCGAGGCTGTGATGGACGACGGTGGGGCCCATGCGAATCCGAACCAGATCAAGCCGGTCCCCTCGCCGAACCTCGCCGGCTGCACGGTCATCCTGGTCCGCACCCAGGGGCCGATCAATCTCGGCATGGTGGCGCGGGTGTGCGGCAACATGGGCATCAGCGACCTCCGGCTGGTGGCGCCGATCGCCGAACTGAATTGCGAGGATTCGCGCAAGTTCTCCACCCACTCGCGCGACCTGCTGCTGTCGGCGCGGGTCTTCCCCGACCTCGCCGCGGCGGTCGCCGACTGCCAACTGGTCATCGGCACCAGCGCCCGCTTCCGTGACAGCGAACTGGGCAGCAGCCTGGCTCCGGCCGAAGTGCCGTCGCTGCTGGCGACCCGCCCCGCCGAGCGCTGGGCGCTGGTCTTCGGCAACGAGGCCGACGGCCTCGACACCCGCGAGCTGCGTTGCTGCCAGGCCTGGGTCCATCTCGAGACCTTCGGCGACAACAGCAGCTACAATCTGGCCAACGCCGTAGCCATCACCACCTACGTCATCGCCACCACCGGCGTCCCGCCGGTGCGCGGCGAGAACGAACCGGGCGCGCCGCGCGAGGCGATCAGCGCGCTGTACGACTACTGGTTGGGGACGCTCGACCGCATCCGCTACTTCCGCCGCGCCGACGTCGATCGCTTCCGCCCGATGCTCACCCGCATGCTCTCGCGTTGGCACCTGACCATGACCGACGTGCAAGCCCTGCGCGGGATGCTGGCGCAGGTCAATTACCACGCCTTCGGCCGGCGTTTCGACCGCCTCGACCTGGAAGCTACGGAGTCGAAGGAGCCGGAGCCGCCGGCTGGGCCGGGATGACGATGGTCTGGCCGGCCTGGGTGCCGCCCGGATTGGCCTGGGCGATCAGCCGCCAGTGCTGCGGGCTGCCGTAGAAGGCCGTGCTGATGTCAGCGAGGGTGTCGCCGGGCTGGACCAGGTAGCTACGCTGGCCGGTGGCCAGCGGCACGGCCGGGGCAGCCGCAACCGCGGCGGCCGGATCGGCCACCTTCAGGGTGAATGCGATGAGCGCGGGGTCCTTCTTGCGCAGCTTGGTCAGCAGGTGCTTGCGGGAACCTTCCTCGAGGTCGGCTCGCTTGGCTTCGCTCAACTGCTGCCCGGCTGGCGGCGTGATCTCCACCGTGGCGGTGATCTTCTCCCAACGCCAGGTGCCGTCGGACCCCCAGCCGCCCGCGTGCATGTTCGCCTCCTCGATCCAGACCGGCGCCTCGTCGATCACCAGCTTCACACCCCAGCCCTTGCCGAGGTCATCCTCGATGGCGATGCGCAGCACATCCTGCGCGCTTTCGTGCTGGTTGCGGGCGTTGTTGGCGCCGACCTTGCCATCGCCGGTGATGACGATGCCGCGGTTGGCTTCATCACCGCAGCCGGTGATGGCGAGGGACAGGATGCAGAGGACGAGCAGGGCGAGACGTGGCATGGGCAGGAGCCTGCCGGTGGTTCAGGCGGCGGCAATGCTCCAACCGCACTCACCTATCGCCCAGTCGGTGCAGTAGATGGCCTCGTCGCCTTCTGCATCGAGCCGTCCGCCGATCCCATCAAAGTCGTCACTGACCGGGCCCGCCGCAGCCGCCACGCGAATGCGGCGGGCGTCGTGCCGTCCCACCGCCAGCGGCACGGTTGCTCGCCAATCGGCTCCGAGCATGCGCGCCACCGCCGGAATGGTCGGATCGAGCGGGATCCAGCCTGCCGGACCATCATCGGCCTCGACCCAGAAATGCGCATTGGCCAGACCGCGATGCGCCACCACGCCGGAAACCAGCCGCCACGGCCGTCCGAGTCGGGTCAGTTCGTCACCGCACAAGCGCGCGAGATCAAGGCAGGTGCCCGTGTTGGTGACCGGCTCGCCGGGCCGATGGCGACGGTAGGCATAGGTGAAGCTGGCGGCGAGTTCGCTGAGCAAGCCTTCGAACATGGCGCGATCGCGCGGTTCGGCCGCCTGCGGCTCCAGAGCAAGTTCATCTTCCGCCGCCCAGCGGTGCTCGCGAGCGGGCGCACGTTCGAGCTGTCGGCAGCCCTCGCCTGGTTCGCCCTCATCCCACTGCCGGGCAAGGACGCGCTGACCCGGAGCGTCGCCCGGCTCCGGCACCTGCCAGCGCAGAGCGCGCGAGGCGGGCAGCAGGCACGTCTGGGCGCGCTGGACGACGATGCGGCAGGGCCGGCCGGTGGTGGTGAACCAGCGCAGCCAGGCGTTCCAGCGTCGGGCCAGTGCTGGGCAGCGATCCAGGCGGCCCCAGCTCAGCCAGTTGCTCACGATATAGGGATCGAGCCTGCCATCGGACAGGGCAGGGCAGCCGTCGGCGATCCAGGCCATGACGTCGCTCTCCGCCACGCGCAGCCGGCCGGCGATCTCCGCCGCCGGACACGGGGCGTTGGGGTGGTCGTCGCCAGGTTCGAGAAACACGGACGGATCAGCGTCCAGGCGCCGGGCCGACGTCCTTGCCCTGGTCGTCGCCCTCGCCGAGATCATCGGCATCTTCTTCATCTTCGTCGGTGAGCGGGCTGCGACCCTGCCGCCAGTTGCGCCACACCTCGTAGCTGCCGCGGAACAGGCCCCAGGCGACATAGCCGGACGTGCCGAAGAAGAGCACGTATGGGAAGGGCACGATGACCAGGCCGGCGATGAGCATGATCAGCATGATCATCGAGCGGAAGCTCAGGCGGCCGAACAGCGTGTTGCCGGCATGCGGATAGCGCACCGTCGAGACCATCAGCAGGCCGGCGCCGACCGTGATGCCGACCAGGGCCCAGCGGAAGGGATCCATGCTCTCCAGGCCGCTCCAGCTGCCCGGCACGATCAGGCCGGTATCGGCCAGCCAGCGGGCTATCAGCTTGTCGGGGTAGAGCAGCGCGTACTGGTGGAACATCACCCAGCCGCATACCAGCGCCGCGGCGCCCGGGCTGGGCAGGCCGCGGAACCACGGCGTCGCCTCGTCGCTGTGCTCGACGTTGTAGCGGGCCAGGCGGATGGCGGCCATCACGGCATAGAACACGGTGACGAACCACAGCAGCTTGTCGCCGTAGGCGAACACGCCGGGCTGGCCGAGGACCAGCCGGTGGACCAGGATCGCCGGCGCCACGCCGAACGAGACCACGTCGGCGAGGCTGTCCAGCTCAGCGCCGAACGGCCCGGCCGTCCGCGTCATGCGCGCGACCTTGCCGTCGAACATGTCGAAGATCATGGCAACGAACACGGCGCTGGCGCCGATCAGCAGCATCCAGCTGTGGGCGGGGCTGCCGGGCACATAGGAGGCGGCGCACAGCACGGCGGTGATGCCGCAGGCGAGATTGCCGGCAGTCAGCAGCGTGGGGAAGACCGGGAGGGTCTTCAGACGCTTCAGCCGCTGCTGCAGCTTCTCGTTCACGGCGTGAACTCGACCAGTACGGTTTCTCCGCCTTTCACCCGGTCGCCGCGCTTGACCAGCACGGTGTGCGGGCGGTCGAGGGGCACGTACAGCTCGGTACGGCTGCCGAAGCGGATCATACCGAAGAGCTCGCCCCGGGCGAGGCGGTCGCCGACGCCGTGCGTGCAGATGATGCGGCGGGCGATCAGGCCGGCGAGCTGGCGCACGACGATGCGGATGTCCTTGCCGACCTCATCCGCGCAGGCGATGCCGAGGGTGTTGGCCTCATTGCGCTCGGAGCAGTCGGGATGGCGCACGTCGAGGAAGCGGCCCGGCCGGTAGGCAGCGTAGGTCACGGTGCCGGCGCAGGGCGAGCGGTTCACATGCACATCGAAGACGCTGAGGAAGATGCCGATACGGCGGGCTTGGCCGCCGATCACCACCGGTTCGGGCATCTCGTCGACATCCCAGACCACGCCGTCGGCCGGCGCGACCAGGCGATGCGGTCCGGGCGGCGGGATGCGGCGCGGGCTGCGGAAGAACCACAGCACGAACAGGCCGAGGCCGAGCGCCACGGCGATGCCGATGTCGCGCGGCAGACCTTCGGGCAGCAGCCAGGCGCCCCAGCCGACCACGCCCCACGAAACCAGGATCGGGACGATGCCCCAGCGAGCGATCACGGACGTACTCCTGGTGGCGCCGGTGGCGGCGGCTCGTCGTGGAAGCGGATCTCGATCGGACGGCGGCCATTGGATGCCGGCGGCGGCGGCGGAGCGGCCCCCTGCAGCGGATGGCCGAGACGGGCGGCGGTCAGCAGCACAGCGCACATCAGGATCGCTCCGACCAGCGGAGCGCGGAACAACGAGCCGACCTCGCGCTTCCACGCCATCAGCCAGGCGACCAGCAGGACGACCAGGAGGGTGGCGATGTTACGGGGCGAGTGGGCCTGCCACAGCACCGCCAGGCAGGCGGCATATCCGGCAAGCCGATAGACCCGGCCAAGACCGGGTTGTCGGGCGTAGAAGGAGCCCAGATCGACATGGGCGGCATCCGCCAGGCGCATGGGCGGGGACTCTAGGAGGAACCAGCGTAGCGCCAGCAGGCTCTTCCCGTCAGGAGCCCGCAGCGCATGATGCCGCCCGTGCCGGCCTCCGTCCCCGATCTCCCCCAGCAGCCCGCCATCCGGGCGCAGTCGTTCCACGGCCGCGTCGCCCGCCCGGGCCTGCTCGAGATCCTCGAATCGTGCCGCGACCTGCAGCTGAGCGGACTGCTGCGCATCACCAGCGGTGCGAACGTCTCCGACATCCATATCGAAGGCGGCCGCCTGCGTCATGCCACCTTCGGCGACCACACCGGCACGGCTGCGCTGACCCGCACGATCATGCTCGAGGATGCGGAGTTCAACCTGACCCAGGGCACGACCCGCCCCCCGCGCAATATCCACCAGGACACCGCCTTCGTCCTGCAGTCGATCGCCCGGGTGCTGGGCGACGCCGGGATCAAGGTCCCCCCGCGGCCCAGCCGCGGCGGCGACGGCTCGGGCATGCGCCAGGCCGCGCCCGCAGTCGGCGCTACCCTCGGCCGCTGCCGGCTGGTCACCGAATTCGCCCGCGGCGCCAATTCGCTGATCTTCCTCGCCTGGCACCAGACGCTGAAGATCGATGTCGTGGTCAAGGTGCTGCTGCCCGGCGCCGAGGGCGCACCGCACGCCCTGCTGCTGACCGCCAACGAGGCGCAGGTGCTCGCCCGCCTCGGCCATCCGGCGATCATGCGCATCTTCGACTTCGACGACCTCGGCGCCTATCCGTTCCTGGTCATGGAGTACATCGACGGCCAATCGATGGCCCGGCTGATCAAGTCGCGCGTCCACCTGCATGCGAACACCTGCCTGCCGATGTTCGCCCAGGTCGCCGAGGGCCTGGCCTACGCCTACGAGACCTGCGGCCTGATCCACTGCGACATCAAGCCGGACAATCTGCTGCTCGACAAGGGCGGCCGCGTGCGCATCGCCGACTACGGCCTCGCCGGTGTGCCGGGCCACGACAAGGGCGGACTGCACAGCCAGCTGGTCAGCAAGGGCACAGTCATTGGCACACCGACCTACATCGCCCCGGAACTGGTCGAAGGCGGCGTGGCCAAGGCCGACCAGCGCAGCGACATCTACTCGCTCGGCGCCACCCTCTACCACGCCCTGACCGGCCAGCCGCCGTTCAGCGACCCCGACCCGATCCAGTTGATGGTCAAGCGTCTGCGCGAGCTGCCGCCGTATCCGCAGCAGGTCTGGGCCGAAGCGGACAAAGGCCTATCCGATCTCGCCATGCGCATGCTCGCCACCGACCCCTCGGCACGGCCGCAGACCCACCGCGAGGTGCTGGAGCAGCTCGCCGACCTCAACGACGAGCGCAGCAAGGTGATCAAGCGCCGCACGTCGTTCTGGCAGTATTTCCGCAGCGAACAGGCCGCCGAAGGCGGGTAGCCCCTGGGAGCGCCGCACTCCCGTGCGGCTGCCTTGGTGGGCATCTCATCCGAGCCGCACATGGAGTGCAGCGCTCCCGGGTCACTCCAACAGCCGCCCCAGGTGCGCGCAGGCCTCGGCTGGCAGGTTGGCAGCGCGGGTGAACGACAGTCCCTGGCGCAGGCCCTCCTGCACCACCTGGCGCTCGAGGTATTCGACCGAGGGCGAGCCGGCAGCTAGGCCGAAGATGGCGAAGCGCAGATCACCCTCGCGCGCGCCGGCGGGCAGGCGGGCCAGGCGGGTCGTGGCGGCGGTGCCGGCGCCCATCGCCAGCAGGTCGAGCTGCGACCACTCGTTCTCCAACCCCTGGGCGTTGAGCGCGACCTCGACCGCGACGCGGTGCTGCCAGCCGCCGCGGGCGTACTGCGCGCCCGAGAGCAGCGGCAGGTTGCGCTCGGTCAGCTGCCGGGCGAGGAGGAAGTCGTCGTTGTAGATCGCCAGGCCGACCTGACTGCCGGCGAACGGCCAGCGTTCGAGCAGCGGGGTGCGGCCGTCGCAGTAGAGCAGCACCTGAGCGGTGCGGGCGATGGCATTGATCGGCTCGTGCAGCAGGGTCGAACCGCGTTCCAGATGGCCGAGGATCGACGGCGGCAGGACGATGCGCACGCGGCGCCACGAGCACGCACCCTCGATCGCCTGCGCCGCGGCCATGGCGATGACCTGCCACGGATTGCCGGCCTGCTCGATCACACTGGTGGCCTGCGCACCGCGCAGCGGATCGTCGAGTCCGTCGACCCACAGCCGGCCGCGGCTCCACAGCTTGGCCACCGCCGGCGGCAGCGAGCCGTGCGCCGCCTCCTGGCGGAAGGCAGCGCGTCCGGCCAGACTCAGCGCCTTGCAGCCATCACCGCATTCGAGGGCGGCGCGCAATTCCTCGCGTGGAACGCGCACATCGCCGTGGGCCAGGGCGTTGGCGGTCAGGCCGAGGCGGACCAGGGCGCCCTCGACCAGGGCGTCGACCAGGGCGACGGACAGCTCCGTAGCCGGGCTCTGCGCCAGCTGGTCCTCGACCACCGCCAGCACGTCGATCGCCTGCACGCCGGACAGCAGGTGGCGGCGGGCGAGGCGCTCGACCAGCCAGTCGGCGCTCCACGCACGATGCCGCCCGTCGGGCTCGGTGACCTCGAGGTGCAGCGGAACGTGGCGGTCGCCACGTGCCCGGCGTTCGCGGCGGGCGCGCTCGCGGGCGTCGCGGTAGCGGGCGTAGGCGATCGCCACCTCGTAATGGCCGCTCTCCTGCAGCACGTGCACGACCGCGTCCTGCACCTCCTCAAGGCCGACCGCGGCGCGTTCGGCGGTGCGGCCGAGATGCTCCTCGACCACCTGGGCGAGTTCGGACGACAGCCCGTCATCGCGCACGCCGACCGCAGCCAGGGCGCGGGCGATGGCCTGGGCGATGCGCCCGGCCTCGAAGGGAACGGCCGAGCCGTCGCGCTTGAGCACGCTCGCCGGTTTCACGGCTGATCCTTGCGGATCACCCGCCCAACCTCGGCGATGAACTCGTCGATGTCCTTGAACTGGCGGTAGACCGAGGCGAAGCGCACATAGGCGACCTGGTCGAGCTTGCGCAGCTCCTCCATCACCAGCTCGCCGACCCGGCGGGTGGTGACCTCGCGCTCGCCCTCGGCGAGGATGGTCTGCTGGATGCGGTTGGCCGAGGCTTCCAGCACGTCGCCCGGCACCGGGCGTTTCTCGCAGGCGGTCAGCATGCCCTGCAGGACCTTGCGCCGGTCGAAGCTCTGGATGCGGCCGTCGCGCTTGACCACGCGGATCTGCTCGTCGCCCTCGATGCGCTCGTAGGTGGTGAAGCGCTTGCTGCAGGCGTTGCAGGCGCGGCGGCGACGGATGGCGGTGCCATCGTCGGTCGCGCGCGAGTCGAGCACGCGGTCATCATCTTGCTGGCAGTGTGGGCAACGCACGTCGGCTCGTCTCTGGGGTCGGGTTGGCGACCCTAACCTCCGAGGGCGTTCCGCAAGCGTCCAGGTCCACTGCAATGGGTGGGACGCTTGAGCCACCGGCCCTGCCCCCTAGCGTGCCGCGCCACACGCGGAGGCGACATGGCGAACTACACGATTTCAGTCATTAACGGCGACGGCATCGGTCCCGAGGTGGTCGCCGAAGGTCGCAAGGCCCTCGCCGCCATCGGCGCGAAGTGCGGCCACGACTTCGCGTTCAAGGAGTATCTTGCGGGTGGCTGCGCCATCGACGCAACCGGTGTACCGCTGCCCGACGACACGGTGAAGGGCGTCAAGGACTCGCACGCGCTGCTCTTCGGCGCCATCGGCGGACCGAAGTGGGAGAACGTCGCCCACCACCTCAAGCCCGAGGCCGGCCTGCTCAAGCTGCGCAAGGAGCTCGACGCCTGGGCCAACCTGCGTCCGGCGGTGGTCTACGACGAGCTGGTCGACGCTTCGACGATCAAGCCCGAGGTGCTCAAGGGCACCGACATCATGGTCCTGCGCGAGCTGACCGGCGGCATCTACTTCGGCCAGCCGCGCGGCATCGAAGGACACGGGGCCACCCGCAAGGGCTTCAACACCGAGGTCTACAGCGAGTTCGAGGTCGAGCGCATCGTCAAGATGGCCTTCGAGGTCGCTCGCGGGCGCAAGAAGAAGGTGTGCTCGGTCGACAAGGCCAACGTGCTGGAGTCGTCGCAGCTGTGGCGCGAGGTCGCCATCCGCGTCGGCAAGCAGTTCCCCGACGTCGCCCTGTCGCACATGTACGTCGACAACGCGGCGATGCAGCTGATCCGCGACCCCAAGCAGTTCGACGTCATCGTCACCGGCAACATCTTCGGCGACATCCTCTCCGACGAAGCCAGCCAGCTGACCGGCTCGATCGGCATGCTCGCCTCGGCCAGCGTCGGCGGGCCGGTCGGCTTCTTCGAACCGATCCACGGCAGCGCGCCGGACATCGTCGGACAGAAGAAGGCCAACCCCCTCGCCACCATCGGCACCGTCGCCCTGCTGCTGCGCTACGGCCTCAAGCTGGAGGCCGAAGCCGCGCTGGTCGAGCGGGCGATCAAGGCGGTCCTGAAGAAGGGCCTGCGCACCGGCGACATCAAGCAGCCGGGCTGCACCATCGTCGACACGGTCGCCATGGGCGACGCGGTGGTCCAACAGCTCAAGACCCTGGGCTAAGCGTGTTCTTGCCAACCCTTCCCGGTCCGCTTAAATCCCGTCCCATGAGCCACCTGCGCCCCCTCGTCCTCGGCCTCGCCGCCTTCGCGGCCCTCTCCCTCGCCGGTTGCGGCGACGAACGTGAACTCGGCTACAAGGATGTCGAGATCGACGAGTACCAGCGCCAGATCGCCGAACTGGAAAACGAGCTCTACAACAAGAACGCCAACGAGGTCAGCAAGATCAAGCAGCAGGGCGACGGGAAGTCGTCGCTGGGCAACATCCAGAAGGAAGTCGGTGGCGACTTCGACGTCACTGGCCGCCCGATCGAGGTCGTGCTCTCGATCGAAAGCGAAGTCCTGTTCAAGAGCGGCTCGGCGACCCTCAACGCCTCGGCCAAGGCTTCGCTCAACAAGGCCGTGGCGGTGATCAAGGATCGCTTCCCGGGTCACGATGTCCGCGTGGTCGGCCACACCGACGACCAGAAGATCACCCGCTCGAAGGGAACCTGGGCCGACAACTGGGACCTCTCCACCGGTCGCGCCCGCGAAGTGCTGCTCTACCTCGAAGGCCGCGGCATCGCTGCCAAGCAGCTCGGCATCGCCGGCTACGCCGATCAGCGCCCGGTCGTCGCCAACTCCTCGAACGAGAACAAGCAGAAGAACCGCCGCGTCGAGATCGTCGTCATCCCGCCGGCCAAGTAACCGCGCAGAGAACGAATCCCACAGGCCGGGCGCGTATGCGCCCGGCCTGTTTCGTTGACCGACCATGGCCCAGAGTGGAACCAAGCAGACCTCAAGCCTGATCCTCGTCACCACGTGGCTGGGGTTCCTCTGGCTGGTCTTCGTCGTCGATGTCATCCTGCGTACGATGGACATCTGGCTGGCCGGGTGGCTCGGGCTGATGCCCCGTACCACGCATGGCCTGTGGGGCATCCTCGGCTGCCACATCCTGCACGGCGACATCCACCACCTCGCCAGCAACAGCCTCGGTCTGCTCATCCTCGGACTGCTCAGCTGCTGGTACAGCCAGGGGCTGACCGGCCTCGCCGTGCTCTACAGCGCACTGGTCTCGGCCGGTCTGACCTGGCTGATCGCTCCAGCCGGCATCCCGCACATCGGCGCCAGCGGCATCGTCTTCGGCTTGGTCGGATTCCTGGTCTTCAACGGCATCTTCCGCCGTAGCTGGGGCGCATTCCTGCTCGCCATCCCGGTTGGCGTGCTGCTGTCGGGCCTGGTTCCCGGCATGCTCCCCACCTCTGCCAACAAGGCGCAACTGATCTCCTGGCAGATGCACCTCGGCGGCTTCCTCGGCGGGGCGCTGGCCAGCTGGCAACTGCGCCGCGAGCGCATGGCCTGACTCTACCCTGCCCGATCAGCTGGTTGTTCTGGCCGTAACGCTCGGCTAGGCTACCTTTGGAGAGGTCTGTCGTATGAGCGGTAGCAACCACCTGCAGCTGCTGTTCGATCATGCCCTCGACCCGATGTGCGTGGTCGATCGCGATGGGGCCTTCATCCTGGCGAATCCAGCATGGACCAGGGTGCTGGGCTGGCCGCTCGAGCGTCTGCTTGGCCGCCCGATGCTGGAACTGATCCATCAGGATGACCATGCCGCCTCGCTCGCCGCCCGCGCGCGGCTGCATAGCGGCGAAGCCATGGTGGCGTTCGAGAACCGCTACTGCACCTGTTCGGGCGACTGGGTGTGGCTGTCGTGGAACCTCTCGATCTCTCCCGACGGCCAGGTCATCGGCGTCGCCCGCGACATCACCGAGACGAAGCGGCTGCAACAGCGGGTCAGCAGCGCCGAAGGCAGCCTGGATGCGGTGCTGGCGCAGGCGCCGATGGGTCTGCATCTCTGGGAAGCGCGCGCGGACGGTCAGCTGGTGCTGGTCGCGGCCAACCCGGCCGCCGACCGCTTCACCGGCATCGCTACCGGGCGGCTGATCGGCAAGCCGATCGAGGAGGCCTTCCCCGACACGGTGAAGCACAACCTCCCTGCGCGCTACCGAGCCGTCGCCCTCGGCCAGGCGCCGCCTTTCCGCCTCGACGGCATCCCCTATCAGGATGGCCGCATCGACGGATTCTTCGATGTCTGGCTGTTCCCTGTGCCAGAACGCCGGGCGGCGGCGTTCTTCATCGAAGTGACCCCGCGGTTAGTCGCCGAGCGCGACCTGCGCATCACCCTCGACTCGATCGGCGATGGCGTGATCGCCAGCGATGCCAAGGGACTGGTCGTGCGGATGAACCCGGTGGCCCAGCAGCTGACCGGATTTAGCGACCGCGATGCCCTCGGCCGGCCGGTCGACGAGATCTTCCGTATCGTCCACGCCGATACCGGCCACCGCGTGCAGAGCCCGGTCGAGCGCGTGCTGCGCGAGGGCAATGTCATCGGCCTGGCCAACCATACCGCACTGGTGCGCCGCGACGGCTCGCGCCTGCAGATCGCCGACAGCGGGGCGCCGATCCGCCTGCCCGACGGCCGCATCACCGGCGTCGTGCTGGTGTTCCGCGACGTCACCCAGGAGTACGCCCTGCAACGGCAGCTGCACCATGCGCGCAAGATGGACGCCATCGGCCAGCTCGCAGGCGGCATCGCCCACGATTTCAACAACCTCCTTGGCGGGATCATGGGCGGGGCCGACCTGCTGGCCCGCCTGCCGCTGGATGCCCGCTGCCTGCGTTGGACCGAGATGATCACGGCTTCGGCCTCGCGCGCCGCCGAGCTGACCCAGAAGCTGCTCGCCTTCGGACGGAAGGGGCAGGGCCAGACCGTGGCATTCGACGTCGTCGCCACCGTGCATCAGGCCGCGTCGATTCTCGAACACACCATCGACCGCCTGATCGACCTGCGCATCGAGGTGCCGACCACCCCCCTGTGGATGAAGGGCGATCCCTCCCAGGTGCAGAGCGCGGTCCTGAACCTGTGCATCAATGCTCGCGACGCCATGCCCTCGGGCGGCCAATTGCGCATCACCATGTCGCAGGCCGAACTCAGCGCTCTGCCGCCCTGCCGTTGCTCGCTCGGCGTGATCGAGGCAGGCACGCATGTGGCGATCAGCGTCACCGACACCGGCTGCGGCATTTCGCCCGATATCCTCGACCGCATCTTCGAGCCGTTCTTCACCACCAAGGGGCCGGGCAAGGGCTCAGGCCTTGGGCTGGCCTCGGTCTTCGCCGCCGCCTCGGGCCATGCTGGCGCGGTGACGGTCGACAGCGAGACCGGCCATGGCTCGGTGTTCACACTGTATCTGCCTCTGCGCCCGGCCCATCCCGAGGACACCCGCATGATCGCCCCGACCGGCGCCGGTCAGCGGATCCTGATCATCGACGACGAACCCGCGATCCGCGAAACGGTGGCGGCAGCCCTGGCCGATCGTGGCTGGGTGGTGGAGTCCGCCGCCGACCACATCGCCGCCCTCTCCGCCTCCCGACGCCAGCGGCCGGATCTGGTGCTGCTCGACCTGGTCATGCCGGGCATGTCCGGCGTCGACCTCTTCGCGGAACTGCGCCGTATCCATCCCGATCTGCGCATCCTGCTGATGTCGGGTTACAACCTGCACGGGGCACGGGCCGACGGCCTGTTCGCCAGCGGCGCCGCCGGATTCCTGCAGAAGCCGTTCCGCAGCGACGATCTCGCCGCGGCGGTGGCGCGCGCCTTGGCCGCCGGCTGACTCAAGCCTGCGGACGGATCGCCGCGAGCATGGCGCTAGCCGCGGCCGCCTCGGCCTTCTTGCGGCTCACGCCGGTACCGGCCTCGCAGCGCTCTCCGACGGTCACCGTGGCACGGTACTCGGGCGCATGGTCGGTGCCGCCGTTGCGTACGCAGGCGTAGACCGGCAGCTTCTGGTTCGTCGCCAGCGACCATTCCTGCAGCGCCATGCGCGGATCGGCGTCACCTTGAGTGCGGTCAGACAGTTCCGCCTCCAGCAGACGATCGACCACCCGGACCGCTGGCTCCCAGCCGCCATCGAGGAAGATCGCGCCGATGACCCCTTCGACCAGGTTGGCTTTGACCGAATCGGGCGGCTCGGGGCCGACCTGGCCGCCGATCACGGCATGGGTCAGCAGACCGATACGCTCGCACACCCGGGCGAGCGTGGCCCGCGACACCAGGTTGGACTTGGCGCGCGACAACCAGCCCTCGTCGGCCTGCTGGTTCCGCCGATAGACGGCGATGGCAACCGCGGCGCCCAGCACCGCGTCGCCGAGGAATTCCATGCGCTCGTTGGCGCTGCGCCGACGGTCCTCGGGAGTGGCCTGGGCGCCCAGCCGGCTGGCGTGCGTGCAGCCCTGCAGCAGCAGGTCGGGGTTGGCGAAGCGGTGGCCCAGCACGCGCTCGGCGAACTCCAGGCGGGTCTCGTTGGGAACGCTCACGCCGGGGTTGTAGGCAGGCAAGTGCGTTGGCAAAGCGCTCCCGCCCTCCAGGATCGGCCGCCATGACGGACGCCGCAGACCTCCTGACCATCTGCAAGTACTGCCAGCACGAGTTCCGCGTCCCGGCGCGCGTGGCCGGCAAGCAGCTCAACTGCCCGAGCTGCCAGCGCACCATCACCATCGCCGCCGCCAAGGTCGAGGACAAGCTGGTCGGCAAGGAGGTCGGTGGCTGCCGTCTGATCCGTCGTCTCGGCGCCGGCGCCCTCGGCGTGGTCTACGAGGCCGAGCAGGTGTCCGTCGGCCGCCGCATCGCCATCAAGATGCTGAGCAGCCGCGCCGCCGCCCAGCCCGAAGTGGTGCAGCGCTTCCAGCGCGAGGCCAAGCTGTCAGCCGCCATCCAGCACAAGAACGTGGTCGGGGTGTTCGACTGCGGCATGGACCGTGGCGTGCACTTCCTGCTGATGGAATTCGTCGACGGCAACACCCTGGCCGGCCTCAGCGAGGAGCCGGAAAGCGGCCGCCTCGACGCCAAGTCAGCCACCGGCTACATCCGCCAGTGCGCCGAGGCCCTCGCCTTCGTGCACGGCAAGGACATCATCCACCGCGACATCAAGCCGGCCAACATCCTGGTCGGCAAGGACGGGGTGGCCAAGCTCGCCGACCTCGGCCTGGCCAAGCAGATCGACAACAGCGATGCCGCCGGCCTGACCATGCAAGGCATGGCCCTGGGCAGCCCGGCCTACATGCCGCCCGAGCAGATCCGCAACGCCAAGGACGCCGGCCGCACCGCGGACATCTACGCCCTCGGCGCCACCTTCTACCAGATCGTCAGCGGCAAGCTGCCCTTCGACGGCAGGACCGGCACCGAGGTGCTGACCAAGGTGCTGCGCGAGCCGCCGCCGCCGCTGGCCACCCTGGTGCCCGACCTGCCGGCGAACGTCCGCGAGCTGATCGAACACATGATGCAGAAGGACGCGACCAAGCGTCCGCAGAGCGCCGAGGCGCTGATCGCGCTGATCGACGGGCTGGAGAAGACGCCGGCGAAACGCGTCCACACCAAGGCTGGAGGGAAGCGCAAGGGCTGCATGGGGCTGGCGATGCTGGCCATCGCCGTCGCCGGCGGCCTGTTCCTGTATCTGCGCTGACCGATCAGGGCACGCCGGCGTACTTGTGCAGCTGCAGGCTGAGGCGGCAGCCGCGCTCCACGCACAGCTGCACGCAGCGCTTCAGATTCCTGGCGTAGCCCTCGCCTGCTGGCCCGCCATCCGGGCACACCGGCTGGACGAATACCGGTTTGCCGCTGGCCAGGGCGCGATCGATGAACGCTTCCTGGGCCGGGATCAGCACCTTCCACCAGTCCGGCTCGACCAACACCGGCTGGCCGGCGACCGCCTTCGGGCTGCACGAGACGAAGACGTTGGTCGGGCGCGGCGGGCACGATCGGGTGCCGTTGGTTTCGACGTCGACCCAGGTGAAGGCGGACCCGAGCGTCGCCAGCAGGGCGGCGTCAGCCTGCAGCAACGGTTCGCCGCCGGAGAGGACGCAGCCCATGGCAGGCTGCGACCCGAGCCGGGCCATGATCGCATCCAGCGTCATCGGCTCGCCGCCGCGAAAGTCGGTGTCGCAGTACGGGCAGGCCGAAGCGGCGCGGGTCTCAGGGCGTCCATCCCAGGCGTTGCAGCCGGCCAGCCGCAGGAACATGCACGCCATGCCGGCATGCAGGCCTTCGCCCTGGATGGTCGGACCGAAGACCTCTTTGACCCGATAGGTCACTGAAGGGTCACTTCAGGACCAGGTACCACATCCGGCCTTCGTACCACTGCCCACCGGAGCGCAGTCCGGCTGCCTCGCCCACCCCCATGTACAGGTCGGCCCGGCCCGGAGCGCGCATCGCACCGCCGGTGTCCTGGTCGAGGCGCAGGGCGGTGTACGGCTCGACCTTGCCGTTGGCGCCGACCACCGTGGTCTGCACCAGCATGGCGGCGGCTGGCGGGAAGATCTGCTTGTTGGTCGCCACCGTCACGTCGGTGGTGACCGGCTGGCCGAGCGAGCCGAACGGCCCGCCGCTGGTGACAGCGAAGAAGATGCCGCGCGGATTCTTGGCCGCGTAGATCGCAAGCTCCTCGGGATGGGCGGCGAAGTACGCGCGCATGCTCTGGGCCGACAGCTTGTCGGGAGCGATCTTCCCGTCAGCGACCATCATCTTGCCGATCGAGACATACTCGTGGCCGGTGGTGCCGGCGTAGCCGATGTCGGCGACCTTGCCGTCAGGCAGGCGGATCTTCGCCGAGCCCTGCACGCGCACGTTGTAGGCGTCGAAAGGGTCGGTCAGCCAGGCCAGTTCGCGGCCCTTGAGCTGGCCGCTGGCTTCGAGCTCGGCGTAGGACGGGCAGGGCATGAGGGTCCCGTCGAGGCGCTTCCATGACGCCTGTTTTTCCACCGAGCCGCCGACCAGCTGGGCCGGCTTGCTGTAGACCGGGTACTGGTACGGCCCTTCGCGATTCCAGCTCGCCGCCAGGATCGGGGTGTAGTAGCCGGACAGCAGCACGCCGCCCTTGCCGTCCCAGCCCACCGACATGAAGGCGCGGTAGCGCGTGCGGATGGCGCGGTCGAGCTCGTCGTCGCTGGCGGTCGCCAGCAGCTTGGCGAGGTCGGAGAGCGACGCCTGGACCAGATCGCGGGTGATCGGCAGCTCCTTGGGGAAGCGCACGACCGACGACGGCTTGGAGAGGAAGGCCTGGCTGTAGACGATGCCCTGCTGCAGGGCCGAGCGCTCGGCCGGGGTGAGGCGGAACGGCGGCAGAGTCGCTGTGTCGACCTCGCGCAGGGCAGGCTGGCCTTCGGGCAGCTCGGCAGCGTAGTTCGGGGTCTGGGTCACCGGCTTGGTGCGGTTCTTGCAGCCGGCGACGGGGACGAGGAGGAGGGCGGCAGCGGCGAGAGCGAGGGCGCGGAGCATGGCGTGGCAGCATGCCGCGGACTCCAGGAATGCCAGTTGGCCGGCGCCCGAGCAGGCCGCCAGCGAACGCAGCCTCCATGTTGTCCGCATGCGCGTTGCCCTCCGTCCGCTTCCATTCTCACCCTCGGCCATTCTGCTGTTGCCATGATCCTCGACCTCCTCGCCAACCGCACCCGGTACCATTTGCTGCATCCACGCCTGAAGCCGGCCTTCGACTGGCTGGCAGCGCAGGACTGGACCAAGGTCGTCGACGGCAAGCTGGCGATCGATGGCGAGAACATCCACGCCATCATCGAATCCGGCATCACCGCCGCTCCGGCAACGAGGAAGTTCGAGAGCCACCAGCGCTATCTCGACATCCAGTACGCCATCAGCGGCGGCGAGCGCATGGGCTGGTGCCCGGCGGCCGGAGTCGAGCCGGGCCAGGCGGCCGGCCCAGACCTGTGGTTCCACCCCGAGCCGAAGGCTTCGCAGCAGCTCGTCGTCCCACCTGGGCACTTCGCCATCTTCGCACCGATGGAAGCGCACAAGCCGTGCTGCCTGCTGGCCGACACGCCGGCCGCGTTCAGGAAATGCGTCGTCAAGGTGTCCTGTTCTTGAAGATGTAGAGGTGTGCGGGATGGGTCTTGGCAAGTCAGGGTGCATCATACAGTCCGCACCCTCACCCACCTCCTCCCCGGAGCCTCCTGCCATGTCCAACGTCTCCCGCGCACTCGCCCTGATCGCCATCTGCGCGACGGCCGCCTTCGCTGCCGACATCGCCGTTCCGAGCGAGCCCAGCCACCTCAAGGACATCATCGGTTCGCTGGTCGGCCTGATCCTCGGCATCATCCAGTTCGCCGTCGGCCTGGGTATCGCTGCCTTCGCCATCACCAAGGGCCTCCAGGTCGTTTCCAAGCTGCTCGGCGGCCTCGACATCTGGGCCGAGGTGGCCAAGAAGAACATCGCCGTCGCACTGCTCGCAGCCGGCGCAGTGATCAGCTACACCCGCGTGGTCGGCTCGGGCATCGACAGCATGACCAAGGGCCTCGGCAGCCTGGCCGGCGGCGACTGGAGCGCTGGCGTGGTCGGTCTGATCGCCGGCATCGTCAACCTCGGCGTGGCCATCGTGGTGGCCAGCTTCGCCATCACCGTCACCTTCAAGGTCATGGACAAGCTGACCAAGGGCATCGACGAGAAGGCCGAGCTCTCGGGCGGCAACATCGCCATCGGCGCGCTGTACTGCGGCATCCTGATCGGCGTCAGCGGGCTGGTCGCCTCCGGCGTCGGCGGCATCAGCATCGGACTCGGCAACTTCCTCAGCGCCCTCGCCAGGGCTCTCGGAGTCTGAGCTTCCGCGATCGCTGATCGCTTGCGACCCCGGCCGTCAGGCCGGGGTCGCTGCGTTTCTGAGCCGCTTCAACGCGTCGAGCAGCGCGCGCGGAGCCGGCAGGTCGGAGAAGAGGAAGCCGCGGCTGGCGATCAGCGGATCTTCAAGCAGCGGCCGCGCCTCGGTCAGCCGCTGCAGCCCGCGATCGACACCGATGAGCAGGCCGGGCAGCGCGCCGGAACGCAGCTGCTCCAGCCGGCTGCGCAGCTGGGTGAGATGCCAGCGGTGGAACAGCTCGATGGCCACCGTCCCGCGGCCATCATCAAGCGCGAGGTCGGGCAGCACCACCGCACCGCCCGGCAGCAGGATCGGCTCGGGTTCGACCACCGCCCATCCCGGCAGCTTCGCCGCCATCTGCGCCAGCCAGGCGACGAGCTCGGTCGGCACCCAGTCGAGCAGGGCGAGATCGCCGGGCAGGCCGAGCGCGGCGTCGAGGGTCAAGGTCGCGTCAGCGGTCGCTCGCGGTGGCACCACCTGGGCTGTCGCCGTCCACGCCTGCGCGCAAGCCAGGGCCGGCAGCCACAGCGCCAGCTGCATGCCGTAAGCGCTGCGCTGGTCGAGCACCGCCGCCGGCCCGCTGACCGTCAGGTACAGGCCGCCGCCGTCGGCCGAGGCGACCTCGGCGACCAGCCGGCGGCGCGACAGCG
>JALHRW010000009.1 GCA_022841245.1 Planctomycetota bacterium | reverse complement strand
AAGTGCCCGTCATGACCCTGATCAAGAACTCGAATACCGAAGACATGGCCAGGGAACTCTGCGCGCTCGTCGAAACCGCGCGCAGCACGGCGAAATGACCGTCACGTCATGATCCGCACGGCATGCCGGAGCTGACATGGATCACCCGATCAGCCTGCGCAAAGTGGTCAAGACCTTCGGTGAAGGCCAGGCGGCCGTGCATGCCCTGCGCGGCATCAATCTCGACATCGGCGCTGGCGAGCTGTTCATGCTGATCGGGCCCTCCGGCTGCGGCAAGACCACCCTCATCTCCATCGTCGCCGGCATCCTCCGGCAGGACGCCGGCGAGGTCCGTCTCTTCGGCGAAGACCTCCGTACGATGTCCGAAAGCGCCCAGGCCGACTTCCGCGCCAAGAACGTCGGCTTCGTCTTCCAGCAGTACAATCTGGTGCCGACCCTGACGGTGCAGGAAAATGTCGCCCTGACTCTCATGATCGGCGGCCTGTCGCGGCGCCAGGCGATGGATCGCGCCGCCGACGCCCTCTTCGACGTCGAAATGTCCGACCGCATGCAGGCCCTGCCCAACAGCCTCTCCGGCGGACAGCAGCAGCGCGTGGCCATCGCCCGGGCCATCGTCCACAACCCGCGCATCCTGGTCTGCGATGAACCCACCAGCGCCCTCGACCACGAGAAGGGCCGTCAAATCATGGACATCCTGCGCGCCATCGCGATCAAGCCCGGACGCGCACTCATCGTGGTCACCCACGACAACCGCGTCTTCAAGTACAGCGACCGCATCGCCACCATGCAGGACGGGCACATCATCCGCATGGTCCGCCGCCATTTCGTCCCCCGTGATCCGACCGAGACCGAGACCCCATCGTTACAGGATTCCATACATCTGCCCCATGGCACGGCCGCTGCCCCAGCAGGCTGACCCCGGCATTCCTGGACCCATCATGCACCCGCTCCTCACCCGGTTCACCCCTCTCGCCGCGCTCGCCCTGGCTGGTCTGGCCACCGCCAGCTGGACCGCCTACACCACCGTGCAGCCAAAGCCGGTGCCGGCGTTGACCAGCCTGCCGCCACAGGGCCCGTGGCCCGAGCGCATTTCGGCCTCTGGCCTGATCGAGGGGGACGGCAATGACACCGTCGTTGGCGTCCCGGAAGCGGCGCTGGTCAGTGCGGTCGCGGTACAGGTCGGCCAGCGGGTCGCCCCCGGCGACCTGCTGTTCTGCCTCGACGCCCGCGTGGCGCAGAGCGAGCTGACGGTGGCCGAGGCCGAACTGGCCATCGCGCGGGCCAACGCGATGGCGACGCAAGCCGAGCTTGCCCGGCTGGAATCGCTGCCGCGAGCCGAAGATGCCGAGCCGGCCGCCGCCCAGGTGATGGTCGCCAACGCCCAGCTGTCGCTGGCGAAATCCAAGCGGATCCGACTGCAGCAGCTCGGCACGCTCGGCGCCGACAGCGAGCGGGAGAACGCCCTGCTCTCCGAGGCCGTAGCCCAGGCGGAGGTCGACCATGCCGCCGCCGCCCTGGCCCACGCCCGCCTGCCGGCCTACGCCCAGGATGTGGCGGTAGCCAAGAAACGCGTCGATATCGATGCTGCCAACATCGCCGCCGCCATGGCCCGGGTCGCCAGTGCGGAGACCCACCTATCCCGCCTGGAGATTCGCGCACCATGCGTGGCAACGGTCATCTCCACCACGGTGATGGTCGGCGCGCTGGCCGCCCCCGGCGATGCCGGCCTCGTGGTCCTCGCCAATCTCGACCGCCTGTTGGTGCGAGTCGAAGTCGACGAATCCCAGGTCTGGAAGCTGAAGCCGGGACTGCCAGGCCAGGGCTGGCTCCGCGGTGACCGCACCCGACCCGTGGAACTCCGGTTCGAGCGCATCGAACCCCGCGCCGCCGCCCGGCGCGCGATCCAAGGCAAACCCGGCGAGCGCCTCGACGGCCGCGCCGTCCAGGTCCTCTACCGACTGATCGATCCGCCTGACTACCTGCGCCCCGGGCTGCTCATCGATGTCGATCTGGAAAGCGGCGCGTCGGGGTCCTGACACCATGGCATGGTACCCCATCCGTCGCACCACCCATGTCCACCACGGAAACGTCCATGGTCAGTCTCTTACCCGTCTTTGACTACGATCTCGCATTCAGCCGCAACCGCGGATGGCTCACCAGCAGTGAACAGGAACGGCTGGCCGGCAAACGCATCGCCATCGCCGGCCTGGGTGGAGTGGGTGGCAACCACCTGCTGACCCTCACCCGTCTCGGCATCGGCCGCTTCCATCTCGCGGAGATGGACACCTTCGAGATGGCCAACTTCAATCGTCAGGCCGGGGCGCTCTGTTCGACGGTCGGACGTCCGAAGCTGGACGTCATGCGGAACATGGCGCTGGACATCAACCCAGACCTGCAGATCCGCTCATTCCCAACGGGGATCAACGACGCCAACCTGGATGCCTTCCTGGATGGGGTGGATCTCTACGTCGATAGCCTGGATTTCTTCGCCTTTCCGGCACGACGAGCCGTATTCGCGGCCTGCCATGCCCGTGGCATCCCCGCCATTACCGCCGCACCCCTGGGTATGGGCGCCGCCATCCTCTGCTTCGATCCGCGCGGCATGCGCTTCGAGGACTACTTCCGCCTCGATGGGCACAGCGAACTGGAACAGAGCATCCGCCTCCTGGTCGGACTCGCTCCTGCCCACCTCCATGCCGGCTATCTCGCCGACCGCAGCCAGGTCGACCTGGCGCAACGGCGCGGACCATCCACCGCGATGGCATGCATGCTGTGCGCCGGTGTCGCGGCGACCGAAGCCATGAAGATCCTGCTGCAGCGCGGCGCCGTGCGCTGGGCCCCTCGCGGACTCCACTTCGATGCCTACCGGGGGCGGCTCGCGCGGACATGGATGCCGTGGGGCAACGCCAACCCCTTGCAGCGTCTACGCCTGGCGGTGGCACGACGGATGCTCGCTCCATCACCATGATCCGCATCGCACTGACCATGCTGGTCGGCGACCGGGCGAAGTTCCTCGGCATCGTCTTTGGACTGGCCTTCGCCTCGTTGCTGATCACCCAGCAGGCAGGCATTTTCCGCGGAATCATGATCCTGGTATACGGCGGGGTGACCGACACACCCCATGCCCAGATCTGGGTCGGCGATCCCGGCATATCGGACTTCGACACCAACGACATGTTGAACGATCGGGAACTCGACAATGTACGCGCCATAGCTGGAGTCCGCTGGGCTGTGCCACTGCTGCGACGAATGGTCCAGGCTCGGGATCCGAACAATCTGATTGCCCCGCTCATGATCATGGGAATCGATGATGCCACGAAGATCGGCCGCCCTCCAGCCGAGGCCATGGTGTCAGGATCATTCGAAGATCTCCTGCGTCCGGACACCGTGATCATCGATGCGTATGGAGCTGCGACCAAGCTGCGCGTGAACCTTCCTGGAGGCGCCACTCGCCCACTGGGCATCGGCGACCGCATGATCATGAACGGACGCAGCATCGAGGTCGTGGGCATCTGCCATGCCACTTTGTCGCTCATGCTCTATCCGACCGGCTACATGCTGCGCTCGCATCTTTCAGCCATCGATAGCGGAACCGATCGTTCCTTCAACTACATCATCGCCGGACTCGATGGGAAGAGCGACGCTCGCAGCGTATGCGAACGCATCGATGCAGCGACCGGACTGACCGCTCGCACCCGGCAGGAATTCTGCAAACACGTGTATGACTTCTTCCTCTACGAGACCGGCATTCCAGCCAACTTTGCCATTGCCGTTCTACTGGGGTTCATCGTCGGCATAGCCATCGCCGGACAGACCTTCAGTCAGTACGTCAGCGACAATCGCCGCGTCTTCGCCTCCCTCAAGGCCATGGGAATCCGCAACTCGGGACTCACAGCCATCCTCCTCATCCAGGCGGGATTCTCCGCTTTGCTCGGCTTCGGCCTCGGAGTTGGCGGCGCAACGGCATTCGGCTGGATGCTTGATGGAACCGATCTCTCCTTCAGGCTGGAACCAGAGCTCCTGTTGATCACCTTCGCGGCCATTCTTGTCATCAGCCTGACGGCTGCGGCGCTCAGCCTACGCTCGCTGCTCCGTCTGGATCCAGCCCTCGTCTTCAGAAGCTAGGGTGCTACGCATCGGCGATGATGTGTTCGGGTTAACTCAACGCATCTGCAGCGGCATCTCGATGATCGATCGGTTGTAGTGCCACTGCGTGAAGAGAACCCGCTGTTCCGTGGAGATCCGCCCGGCAGGCGGGAATCGTGGAGCCTCGGGATCTACCGTCAGGACGGTTTCGAGGGTCTGCTGAGCAACAGGCTTCATCAACAGGTTGTCATACACCTCGCCACGCGTGAAGATTCGATAGTAGTGACTCTTGCCGATAAAAAAGCATCCCGTAGCGGAAAACCAGGGCGACGTTCCGAGCGTCGGATCCGCCTGAGGATAGCTGTACGGTGGATTCATGAGCGCTGCGTCGAAGGAGCTGGTTAGGGTGCTCGGTGATGGCCCTTTGCCGTTCGCCTCAGCCGGCTTCCAGCGATTGGTCCGATACTTTTTTTCATCCATGCTCGCCAGTGGATTGGCGTCGTAACACGAACAGTTCACATGGCCATCACCATCAAAGTCCAGTGGACGGAAGTCCACATACTCTGTGCTGGCACCGAAGAAGGACATGCGGAAGTCGTTCAGGATCCGTTCCATCACCTTGGCACGCTCAACCGAACTGACACCGCCTGCCGTCTTGAGAAGATCCTTGGTCACTAGGCTGCTTATGGTATTGCTAACCGGCTTCGTACACACCTGAAAGCGGATTGACTTTGTAACAGGCCAGCGTCCGGAGACGATTGGATTGTCAGGGCACGGTGATCCGGGAGCCGCGATGTTTTCGCCCATTTGACGCAGGAACAACGCATCGATTTCCTCAATAGTGTCATAGGCCAGAGGATCGCGCAACGCAGGGTCAAGAAAACCCGTATTGGCGCTGCCAGGGCGTGGATCAAAGCTGCCATTGGGATACTGCACCCATACGGCCCTGGCGTACGACAACGTCGTCGTCAAGGCATAGAACATGTCCCAGAAGTAGCTATACTTGTAGGTGTTAAGCAAGGGATCGACTCTGCGGATGACCTTCCAACGCTGATTGGTCGGTGGACCATCATCTTCGAACCGGATCCGATCACTGCCGCCGAAGAAGAGCAGAGGATTGTAGGTGTGAGTGCACCATCCGACCTGCATGCCTTCGCCCATGGCGACATCGACATCGATGTCCTTTCCCATGTCGTCCGATCCCTGATCGGGCTGGGTCGAGTCGCCCCGCGCCAACGGACCAGGATAGCACTGCGCGAATGGGCGAGGCTCAGGTGGATTCTGGTAGTAGTCCGGCTTGATCACCGTCGTCCCGTCCGTATGCAGCGATGAAGGGGCCGGGAACTCAGAGAAGCCGCCGCTGAGCTGGTCATTGAGGATGTCGAGTCCTGGCACGACCGTATCCCAGCCTTTCCCGCCATTGGTATTCCGCTTGGAAATCGTTTCGTTAGCATCGAATATCTCTATGACGTTATTGCCGACCACGCTCTCACCGATCTTCTTATAGTACGCATCGTGCGTATGCTTCAGCGTCTTGAGATACGGAGGGGCATAGCCGATGATCATTTCAGAGATGACCTCTGGTGGAGCAGTCAGCAAGTTGATATGCCACGGCGTATCGACCCGCCCCTCATACCATTTCCAGTTTTCCGATGGCGCCGAACTAGCACGCTGCGAACGCCCGTAGGGCGTGTAGATAGTGCTCAGAAAGGATCGGTGAACTTCGCTATCTCGCTCCCAAATCGTAGTGCTTGGCATGCTGCACCCCTGTATGGAAAATATCTGGCTGAACCAGGAATGCTGCGGACCGACGAGCGCATGAGCGTAAGGGAGCTCCTCCGGCGCCACATACGGATTCCATATCTTCATCGGCGTCAGTATCTCACCGCCATTCGGATTCGCCGATATCGCCTCGAATCCCGTTGTTCCAGCATAGGAGAAGAGGCGGCCACCCAGATTCGGCTGGGCTGTACTGTACAGATACAGGCCATGCCAGGGCAGATCAGTCGTGCGGAACATCATGGGAAATGTCGCCGGCAGCCCATGGCGAGGACCAACTGACCAGGCGCGATCCGCGTTGTTGGCGTTCCCACGACCGCGGAAGATGTGGCCCAGGCGCAGAGCGGTCCTGCGATTGGTATTCCAGCTCGACACCATATTATCAAGAGCATTGGCCGCGTGGTCGACCCAGCGGGGAATAGCCCGATAGTCGTTGTCGGCATCCTTCCAGTCGATGTTCATGCGTGGACGCGGATTCGTCAGCAGGTGACCGGCTAGATCCTCAACCCCAACAGCGTACCGGAGACGGTAGCGGGCCTTGCGACGCTGCTCCTCGGGTGTGCCGCCAACCAGACGATGCAGATTCTCGTCCATGAAGAGGCCGTCACTGCGCTCCGGAACCGCCGCATTCGGATCGGTGAACGAGGTGGCAACCACCGGTGCCGGATTCGCGTCGACAGGAGAAGGCCTTGTGACGTTATGATAATTGACCTCGACGTAACGTCCGCGCGAGTCATAGATCGTGCAACCACTGTGTCGATTGAGATCACCATCCTGAGTGTCATGCCACCAGTGGAACGACAGTTCGCCCTGCTGCATCAGCACCGACATCACGTGATTCCTGGGCATCACGTCGTCTTTGGAACTCTTGATATAGGCAATTCGATTTGGCGCAGATGTCGAAACGAAGGGTGCCCGATAGGGTCCATCGAGGAACGTCGGCGCCGAGGCGATGTTCACCGGACCAGTCGCCGTCGCCACCTCCAGGCTGGGTGCGTTGTAGTCGATGAGGATCTGCTCGAAGGCATGTGCCAGCCCGCTTGAGGCGGCATCCCGGGCAAGAGCGCGCAGCATCTCGCTTTTGCCGGACATCTCCTGCCGCGCTGCTCCACGCAGAAATGCGTAGCCGACCATGGCCGCGAAGGCAGCCAAGGCCAGGCAGAGCAGAAAGGCTGATCCCGAGCGTGTCGTCATGGCGAACCTTCAGTAGGAGGGAATGCCAGAAGTCGGACAGCTGAAGCTATAGGAGCGAGAGGCTCCGGTTTTCTCATCGCTCAAGGTGAAGCGCAGGCGCACCAGACTCGGACGGGCATCAAGGACACGCTTGGCATCGGCAGGAGCAAGGCCAGGCTTGTCGCTGCCGTCGACGACACTGCCTTCCGCGGCCCAGGCCAGGGCAGTATCACCATCGGCAACCCGACTCGTCCCATCACGACTGACCAGTTCGAGCTTGAGGGCAGAGCAGCGGAACATGAGCGGCCGCGAGTTGCGCAGCAGATCCTCATAGTCTCCATAGTCCGTTTTCTCGATCGGTTGAATAGCCGGTGCGGTTGCCGTCGCAGGTGCTGATTGCCATGCGTTGGTGTTGAGGAGGTCCTTGGGACTGTTCGGCGATGTGGCGGTGCCGGTCTCCTGGACCGGTTGGGGAATCAGAATGAAAGCATTGAAGTAGCTGTTGCCCAACTTCGAACCACCAGGGATCTTCCAATAGTCCCGCGCCTGATTGCCAAGCACCCTGGTCCAGCGTGCAGTCCTGCTTGAGGCAGCGTACACAGTCCCCGTCACCTTCACGGGATCCCATTTCCAGTACCAGCGTGACCAGACCAAGTCGGTGTAGCCCATTTCCGTGGCACCTGCGCGCCCCCATTCGCGCAAGCTATCGATGTGGTCGAGCGGTGCTTCCTTGCAGCGCATGAAGACGAGTTCGACGCTTGAGTCGGCAGGATCGGAGGTGAGCCACACCGCTGCGCATGGATGCATGGCGGCCAGTTCTCCGGCTAGCTTCTCGTACAACGTCTTGGCGGATGCATCCATGGTCTGCAGCGCCTGCAGCCGCCGAGTCATCGTCAGCATCTGGACGATCGAAGTGATCGCCACGGCGGTGATGACAAGGATCAAGAAGATCGATATCAGCAGTTCGATCATGGTGAAAGCCACTGACAGACGTCTGCTTGACGGAGTCATGGCTTGCGCCTGATCAGCCGGCGACTGGCAGAGGCGTAGCATTCGCCATTGGCGGCCTCGAATACATCGACATTGACGGTGACGGTGACCAACTTGGCAGCGGGACCGTCGAGCGGCATCTCGTTGGTCTCCGTGCGCACCACCCACAGTCCATTGAGATAGCCAGAAGTGGTCGGCGCATCAGGCGACTGGCTCGGATCGGTTGGCAGCGGCGTCGTGTCGTTGAGCACGCTCATGGCCGTGGCCATGCCGATGGTCCGACCATGAGCCGTCCGTGCCAGGTGCAGGCCATATAGGATCAGTCCGCAGGCCGCAGTCAGGCCCATGGCGAGAACCAGCACGCTCGCCATCACTTCGATGAAAGTGAAGCCCCGATAGCGCATCATGGATCCTTCCACCACCACTTACGATCGCGCAACATCTCCGGCAGCACGGTGTCATAGATGGGGGTCCCAAGCGGTGAACCGTCAGCTTTGCGCAACTCGTGATTGACGTAGTTGTCCTGGGTGATCGGCACCGCTGGACTCCATGTTGCGCCCGCCTTACCCCAGATCTTGTTCTTATTCTGCCAAGCGGCGCCAGTGATGGTCGTATCGAATATCTGTGATGCATCGCGCGCATTGCGCACACGGATCACCTTCACCTGACCCTCTGGACTGACACCAACGCGGTAGATCGGACCCAGCGAGCGCAGTGCCGCCTCAGCACTCGGGAAGGTCGACACGTCGTTCGTCGCGTCAGCCGCCAGGGTTATCCAATAGAATCCTGTGCGCTGGACAAAACTGGTGGCCTCGCGCTGGGCGGTGGATTTGTATGGGAACCGAGCATAGCTGTCCTCCCAGTTCCACATGAAGGCGGTGCCGCTGCACATGTCCGCCAGACCGGCGTCGTTCCGGCCGTATGTCTGGAAATACGTGGGGACGTACGGATCGACGCTGCCGGATGGCCGGTAATTCCAGAAATTCCAGCCATTTTGGCGGAGTCGGAACCAGTCGTCGAAAACCGTCCCATCGGGACGGAAGACGATGACATAGTCCAGCCATTTTGCGTTGATGAGCGGTCTGGGCTCGCCGGCCTTATAGACCGTCCACCGTTTCATCGCCGTATAGTCTGGGGTGCTGATGCCTTCGTCGCCATTCGCATCGGTGAGGACCTGGCGGTCGATGGGATTGACGCATCCGATCACCTCGCCCTCCCAGCCTTCGTAGCGGAAGCCAGAAATGCTGACCAACCGTCCATTGACCGAGGTCCTGGCGTAGTTGCGATTGCTCCACCCCCAGAATTTCTGGGTCTCCCCCTTCAGCGCCGGGTCGTAGCCGCCCCAGGGAAGGAGTTGCCGATATGTCGGAGAGGCCGGGTCGGAATCCCACCATCCAAACCACGGGCGCGGATATGTGGCGGTGTAGTAGCCGCCCTGGGCGGGGGCATCGTTGTCACCGTTATCCTGGTCCGTCAGGGCGAGGAAGCGGACCTTGTTCCTGGCCAGGCGATGCGGTTCGTCGATCCACGAACGCGAGACCAGCCGCAGGTAGTTCTCCAGCGGCACCGGATCGTTGCCTCCCACCGGGGTCCAGGGCAGATTATTCCAGTCGGGAATGTCGGGGTAGGTCTGGAGATAACCGCCGCCGACTACGAATTGGGTGCCGCCATGCGTGTCACGCGGACCGATCAGGCGGTACCAGTGCCCACCACTACGGTTGTTGAGGATCCTACCCGAACTGCCGGGGGCATTCTGGATGTTGAACACCACTCCATAGGGGGTGTTCTTGCGCATGGCGCGTGTACGCGTCTCGCGCAGGACAGCAGCCAGCTCCTCGGCCGCGCCACGGACCTCCTCTTCGCGACGCTCGGCCGTGGGGATGGCCATGACGAAGCCAAGCATCACCACGATGATGAGCAGGACGATCAGCATCTCGATGAGGGTGAAGCCCGTCTCGGGCCGATGCCGTTGCGCTGCAGCACTCATGGGATATCCCGGTCATAGGCCTGCAGCGAAACATTCTCGCGATTCACTACCGCATCACGCATCCAGTCGGCAAGTCCGTCAGGTCCGGCGCTCCACAGTTCGAACTCCAGTTCGAGGCCACGCGGAGCCCACAGACGCCGATCGGAGCGCCGCAGCACGGTGGCATCGGGCAGACCGGGGCCGGCGGCGAGCGGTTCATTCGTGATCGCATCCCAGTCCGCCAGGGACCGGCGTCCCAGCGGATGCAGGCCCGCGTAGTAGGCGTTGACGTATCCGACGCTGCCGCTTGGCGCCGAGATCATACCTTCGACCACCTGGCACACATAGATGATCGGTCGGTTCCAGGCATCCAGGATGGCATCGCCGGCGACATGACGGCGCGGCAGTTCGCCCTTGAGGTAGTCCTTGGCCCAGCCTGGCCTGGCCTCGCTGGCCGGCGTCGCCAACAGGGGAGTGGTCGGCAGTACGCGGCGAACCTTGTAGTAGGGTACACTGAGGACGCCGCCAGTGATCTTGGGATGACCGGAGTAGACCGCTAGCCGCACGCGTTCCTCGGCCATTATGTTGCATATGTCGTGACCGACCGCTTGGTTGCTATTGTTCCAGATGTCGAATTCCTTGTAGGCATGCGGGCTGGTCGGCGGGTCACCGGTGATGGCATTGGTGCTATAGATGGCGCCGGCGGCATCGGCGTCGGCCTTGACCTTGATGCGGTCATCGTCGGCGATGTCGGTGCCGAGGTGATAGTACAACCGGTTGGTCCAGGATTCACCGGCAGCGAGGTCGGCGTACTTCGCCTGATATGGATAGGGCCCGATCTCCGAGCGGAACAGGCGCAGGGCGGTATCGACCTTGACCATCACGGTGCGGGTCGCCGACTTCCTCGACTCCCGTTCAGCAAGGCTCAAGATGGGCAGGAGCAGGCCAAGCAGCACCATGAGGATGCCGATGACCACGAGCAGTTCGATCAGGGTGAATCCATTCGATCCACCCACGCATCCAGCAACATCCCGGGTCATTGGGGTATCCGGCCCAACATGCCGATACGCCACGTCGCGAAGGCCTCAACCTCGACGCAGGGAAATTCTCTCGCGAGTAGACGTTTGATGGGAGGCAGCGCGGCATAGGCCCTCCACTCAGCGAGGGCGGCGGTCCGGTCATTGGCCAATTCCGCCCGCAAAGCCCGGGCGATGATCAGCCACGCGTCCGCCTCGGTGCGCCAGGGCATGGCGGATACGGCTTCGTCCTTGGACGGATCGAGAGCAGCGGCACAGACCAGGGCCATGCGGTTCCCCCACGAACCGGTGGTGCCGGCGCAACGCTGCAGCGCGCGCCGGAGGGCACTGGCGTCGCCCAGCATCTCGTCGACCATGGCCAGACCGGGGCCATGGGCGAACCACGAATCGAACCGTGCGGCATTCAGATTGCCTGTGACTCCGGAACGCAGTTCTCGGGCTTTCTCGATGTCACCTGCGGCGAGGAACCTGAGCATGCGAGGTAGACGCACATCCTTGCCGAGTGCCTCCGCCTCTTCCAGTCGGCCAAGCAACTGGAGCGCCCAACCGCTGTTTCCGGATGGCTTGCCATCCAACTTGGCGGCGGCCGCATCCGCCCAGCGCCCCGCAGCAATCTGCAAACAAGTGGCGACCGTCGTCCCCTCGGGAACCTTGGCCAGCAATTCATCTATGCGATCCAGATAGATTACAGCCGGGTACGGATCGAGGAGGATGGCCTCCTCAGCGCGGCCAGCCTTACACAGCAGGCTCGCGCGGGCTCCGCGCTCCAAATCAGGTAGACGAAGCACCCCTTCGAGATCGCCCATCCCGGCGAGGGCGGAGACACGTTCGCTCGATGTCGCCCATGGTGAGGCCAGAAGTTCGGCATTGCGACCCAACGCGAGCATGGCCTGCGCGGCAGAGCGGCGCTCATCTGGAAAACGAGAGAGAATCTCCTCCCAGCGCCCCAACCGGTTGAGCATGTCGGCCACCAGCCAGCGAGAGGCAGGATCCTTGGGGAAGCAGGCGTCTCGCAACGAAATCCATGCATCCAGATCCACCGCATTCACCGGCGATTGGCACAGGCGCTGCCCGCATATCTGCCAACGCTGACGCATGATGGCACGAACGTCCGGATACGAGTTCCACATGGCGGTGAAGCGCTCGACCGCGCCAGGCACATCCCTGTCCGTGATCAGGTTGTCTAGGTCCAGGGTATCCGCGCGATGCCGCAGAGGACCATCGGTCAGTTGACGCCAGGTCTGGCTGGCGAGACGTCGCATACCCTGCTTGTGCAAGGCCAGTCCATTGAAGAAGAGCGCTTCCTGGCCCAGCGAGGTTCCGCGGTGCGAAGCCGCCACCCGCGCGTAAGCAGCGCTGGCGTCCTGGAATCGACCGCTGCGGTACGAATCGTCACCGACTTCGAGCGGAGAGACCAGTGTCGGTATCTCCTTTTGCCAAATGCGGACATTGGTGAACGTCTTGCCTGGATCCCAGGTGTAGAGTCCAATGTTGCCTGATGCGATGGGGAACAGTTCGAGATGCTCAAGCACCTGCTGATGATCGATCCACATCCGCAAACGGTTGCTTTCGATTTCGACGCGGAAGTGGTAGTCGCGATCCGGTTGCAGCACCAAGCTGTTGACCTGCGAGCGGATCAACGCCGGAGTCTGCCAGATCGTGCACCAGCTGTTGTCGTAGGCCCCCGCCTGCACAAACCAGCTATTCGTCTTATCAACGTTGTCGCCTGGACTCATATTCGGCGAATCGTCCTCGCACCACCATACAGACAGGTCTCCAGGCCTGACTGTAGAGGCGAACCGGCCGGTGTATTCGATCGCCACAGGCGGGATGAGGCGCCGCTTGTAGACGAGGGCGCAGTCCCGCTCAGAGCGAGAGACCATCCGGCCATCCTGGTATTCCCAGCGACCGCGCAGGCTCCAATCGGACTTCCAGGCCGCGCCTGAAAAGTCCTCGTCGACCAGTGGCGAGCCCCAGGTAGCGTAAGTCCGCACATTCCACCAGTTGTAGACCACGGCCGCGCCAGCGAGTCCGGCCACGAGCAATGCGATGACGGCGAATATCCGACCGCGTGCCGCAACGGAGCGCAAGGCGACATCCACGATCCCGGGCTTCTCCCGCCGGGCGAGATGGCCGGAGAGGAAGCGAAGCAGATCGGCGCGCAACTCCGCAACCGAGGCGTACCCCTCGGCAGCGGTTGACGACATCGCCTTGCGGATTACCCACAGCAGCGCCTTGGGGATGCGGGACGAAGACGCGAGATCAACCTCACCTAGGGCGCCCGTGCCATCTCGGGGAGGCGCCTCGCCGACCAGGGCAATGAAGAAGCAGGCTGCGAGTTCACGGATATCGCCATATAGGCCATCGGCCGGCATGACGGGGGCGATGGCCGGGGCGCTGGCGCAGAGTCGCGCGGTCAGCGGCTGTCCGTCTGCATGCTCCTTCCACCCGTCAATGTTCACTTGGCCGTCGTCGCTGAGGAAAATGACCTCAGGACTCAGAGCATCATGGACCACTCCACGCAGGTGTACCGCATGGAGGGCGTCGCAAATCCGAATGAAACAGAGTGTGCAGGCCGCAGGATCAGAGATCGATTCGATAGGCAGGCCCGACCGCTTGGCCGCGACAGCGTCTGACAGAGTCCGTTTGGATATCTGAGTCACCGCTGCCTGCATCATATCGTTATTTTCCGGCAAACAAGACCGCGTTGCCGAGAATGACTGTTTCGACTTGCCAATAGGGGTTCTTCAGACCGGCAAACTCGAAGCGGAGCACCTTCACGTTGGTCAAGTCGAGATCGATGACCTCCGGCTTCTGCCCACCATCGATCTGCTCACGGTCCACCTTGGTCTCCGCGACCTGCTTGCCATCAAGCAGGATTTTCAACCCTACGCGATCCCAGCCCCCACCGCGCATGCCGACATCAAGCATAAGACGCGTGTATTTCCGATCCAGAGCGTACTCGAGAATGCCCTGCTTCTGGCTCTTTTTGACTCGGACTCCGAGTCCATATGGCACAGGCATGCTTGCGCGCCGAGAGACCGGATTCGGCTCGTAGCCGTCCACGTGGAACGTCAAAGCCGATGCCGCCTTGTCAGCTACCGTGGCGGCGTCGGTCACGATATCCATCGGCGCACCATCGAACGTAGCGATGGTGCTCTGCAGATCCTTCAAGAGCGTGGCTCGAGCAGGTTTGGCACCAGTACGAACAACCTGTTCGACTACGGCCGAGCGATTCTGCCACGCATCCACGGCCTGCACACCGACCTTCAGCTCCTGATTCCAAGAGCAGTTCGACAGAACGATTTCAGGCACCTCGGTGCGGTACTGCAGGATGCCATCGACATAGATGTAGTAGGAATAGATCCCGCTGGCGTCGCCGGATGCTTTCCAGCGCAAATCGACGCAATTACCGGCGCGCACGATGTTCGCCTGAATGCCCGTCGGGGCCGACGGCGGCACCTTCTCGACATCGCCCCAGCGCTTCAGCGCCAGACGGCCAAACAGGTACGGTCCACCGGCATGCCCACGATCGTTGCAGTACAGTATGTCACCAATCGGATCATAGCCAAAGGAGTGGGCCCACGGGTGATCATTGAGCTTTACAGGCAATTCGGCCAACACATGCCAGTTCTGGCCACCGTCCAGCGTCTCAATCACCCTGTCCAAGCACAGCACCAGCATGTGCTTCTCGTCCTTGCCAAACAGCGGCCCTGAACGCACGCTCACCTGCCGCAGCATGTCGGCAGGGAAGGTCGCCCCGACAACGGTCCAGGTCAATCCCTTATCCGCGCTCGTGTAGATACCGGAGCCGTTCAACCAATAAACTTTATCTTTGAAACGCCGACTCAAACCTGCGAATCGACCAGCGCCAGTTTTCCCGTTTGCTCCGACGTATGTGTATGCCGGCAACGGCACTTCCGTCAGCGTCTTGCCGTAGTCCTCGGTTCGCATCAGCTTGTCGCCCTGGAACAATAGGACATCGCCATCCATCAATGCCATGCTCTGCGTGTTGATCTGCTGGGTGATGTCTTCGGGATATTCAACGAAGCTCTCTCCGGCGTCGCGACTGAGCCACATCCGCGGCTTCGGCCAGGTATGCGACCGGGCTACGATCATCTTCCCGTCGCCTGTTCCATCCCAGTTGATCACTCCGTCTTCGAAGCCGTAATTGATTTTGAAATTCATGTACTTCCAGGTCTTGCCTGCATCCAGGGAAAAACCATTGCGATTTGATGAAAATATACGTATCTTCTTGCCTTCTGGATGCACACACATGCTGGTGGGCGATTCATTGAATCCCCAATTCGGAACCTCACGATTGAGCCACTCGAAGGTCTGGCCGCGATCATCGCTGACCCACAACGCACCCGTTTGAGGAAAGGCGTAAAGCCGTCCATTGGTCCGATCAACGCCAACCAGAGGGGCTTTATAAGCCCCCGGACTGGGGATGGGCTTTTTCTTGCTTGCCTGCTCGATCGCTTCACCCAGGCGATTGCCCAGGCTTGTCCACTGCGTTGCCGATGGCGGCACCCAACCAGTCATCGAAAACGGCTGGTCGCCGCCATGCAACGTAAACGGCAACAAGAAAAGGCAGACACCGACACTGACCAGACAGTGCAGGGATGAGCCAGGTGCGCTAATGGGCATTCATCACTCCTTGTATGCAATCTGGCAGGTTGCACATACGGACATCCCAGTCCATGCCTATCAATGTGGTTTTTTGTTTGCATATAAAACTATTTTGCTGTCGCCCGTAGTGATCCGGACAACACGGCCAAAATGCAATATCAGTCGCTGTTGCCGAAACCGCCCCCGAAACATCACTTCGGCACCTCGCAAACAAGCCGCTTGAAGGCCACAGAGGGCCTCCTCCTATAACCTCGCCACCGCAACGTACATGCACACGAAGGTGACCGCGCGATGTGGTTCCTTCCGCGTCAGTAAAACGATTGTGCTTTTGAACTCAGCCGCTTATTCTATTCAACTGTCATGAGACACAAAGGACGTTGCGATGCCGACTGCTCACGATGAATCCACGCCAACGACCGTGGCCGGCTATGAGATAACCCCTCAATCCGCTGTTTATATGGTCGGCTGCGGGGAGAAGGATCTTTTGCTTCCATCACAGCAGGCGCGCCGCGTGAAGACCTGCTTCATTTCCTATCTGGTCCTGAAGGGTCAACTATTCTTAACCGATGAATTGCCGTCAGGTCCAGAATCGTTCACCGTCAACGCTGGCGACATCCATATACTTGGACCTGATATTCCGCAAAGCAGCTGGCAGGCTTCGGCTCCTGGGACCCGACTTCTATGGACGCACTTCAGCTTCTTTGACGATCCCCTCGTTAGGCACCTTGCTTCAGCCGATGTGTCCTTGAACGACATGCCCTATGCCTCCAGCCAAGCGCCATCTTTCTGGAGAATCCCACGCCACCTGCAACTGGGACACGCCGCCAACGACTACGCAAACCTCCATGCGGAGTTGTTGGCTTATCAGCGTCTATATGGGCAGAAGGACATGGGATGCCATCAGCTATTCGGCCACTTCATCACTCGGCTTCATGGTCGATTCCAGCAACACTGCCTTTGCCGTGAGCAGACGACTTCACAACAGCTGCAGGTCAGTCGAGCGCGCAACTTCATTCACCAGAACTACCATAGGGATATCTCACTTGCCGAGGTCGCAAACGCCATCTCACTGAGTCCATCCTATCTGAGCCGCTGCTTCCGCCAGGTCACGGCTCAGACATTCGTGGATTACCTTCTGCATGTGCGCATTCAGGCGGCAAAAGGCATGCTCTCCGGCGGCGGCCCGATGTCGATCAAGGAAGTTGCGTTCCACTCCGGGTTTTCTTCATCGATCTACTTCTGTCGCGTTTTCCGCCGTTTCGAGGGGCAGACCGCAACTCAATACGCCTCCAGTACACGCTCTACCGCAACCAAGAAATAGCTGCACCTCGATAATGCCCGTTCAGCGATTCGAGACCTTCTCTTCACGCCATTGATAGTGAGCCCACCCACGGCGTGGCATCTCCCGTCCGAGAGCCAGCCGTTCCGCATGGAGACAATGTCTACCTGCTCACCGCCTGCCGCTTGGCTTACGTCCGTAAACAAGAACCCCCCGGTTTTCACCGGGGGGTTGCTCTGGCGACCTGGACGAGACTTGAACTCGTGACCTCTGCCGTGACAGGGCAGCGCTCTAACCAACTGAGCTACCAGGCCAAAAGACAGCAAAGAGCGCGTGGTGGGCGATGCAGGATTCGAACCTGCGACAGCCCGCGTGTAAGGCGGGTGCTCTGGCCGGCTGAGCTAATCGCCCGTGCCTGCCCGCCGCCCACGTTCGCGGCGAGGCGAGGTTTATAGGATCGGCTACAGCCGCTGCAAGAGGGGACTCAGTGCCCCCCGCTCCGAAGTCCGACTGCGATCGCCGCCAGCCCGGAGAGGACCACGACCGCAGCGGAGATCACGCTGGAATGGCGGGAAAACCAGGCCATGCGGCCGCGACCTGCCAGCGCCTGCACTCCGAGGATCACCAGCACACCGACGCTGACCAGAGCGATGGCCAGCCCGAGACTGAAGCCGGCGACCAGCACCAGGCCGTTGGCCGGAGTACCGAGGGTGATCGCCAGCAGCATGACGCTGATAGACGCCGGGCACGGCACCAAGCCGCCTGCAGCGCCGAACAGCACGACCTGCCAGCGCGTCGGACGCTGATCAGTGCCCACGTAAGCCGGCATCGCCGCAGCGTGCTGACGAGCATGCTCATCGTCGTCCTCGTCGTGATGCTCGTGCTCGTGATGCTCGTGCTCGTGATGCTCGTGATGCTCGGCGTGATCGGCCCTGCGGCGCAGCAGCCGCCGACCGAGCATCCAGCCACCGATCAGCACCACCAGAACGCCGCTGCCGATCTGCAGCCACCACACCGCTTCGCCAGCGAAGGCCTGCCGGCCGATCAGCACGGCAGCCACTGCGATGGCGATGACCACCAGGCTGTGGGTCGCTGCGGCGGCGAGGCCGAGGAGCACTGCGTCGCGCCAGTCCCCCCGGATGCCGAGGAGGTAGGCCGCGGTCATCGTCTTCGCGTGGCCGGGTTCCAGGGCATGCAGCGCCCCGAGTCCGAGAGCGATCGGCAGGTATCCAAGGGAGACGGCATCCATGCGGGCATGCTCACGGTCGTGGCCGCGGCGCCAGCCCGCGCATGCCCCCTGTTGCTGGCGCGGGAGATCCCATCATGCGCGTCGTGGACCCCCTCAGCCTCATGCTCGGAGTGATCCTCGGCGGCGCCCTCGCCGTGGTGGTGTCGCTGCTGCGCCGCGGTGCCGCAGCGACCAGACAGGCGGTGCTGGCCGAGCAGACCCGCGCCCTCGCCGCCGAAGCCGCGCACCTGCGCGATGCAGGACAGATCGCCGAAAGCCGTCGCCGCGAAGCCGACACCGCCCGGGTGCGCGCCGAAGCCGAATTGGAACTGACGCGTCGCGATGCCACCCAGGCGCACGAGACGCTGCGCGCGGAATTCGAGAACCTCGCCAATCGGCTGCTGGAGGAGAAGGGTCGCGCCCTCGCTGCTGAGCAGAAGCGCGGGCTCGAAGGCGCGCTGACCCCGCTGCGCGACCGGCTCAAGCAGTTCGAAGACACCGTCACCCGCGCCTACGACCAGGAAAACCGCGATCGCGCCTCGTTGCTCGACCTGCTGCGCCGGCTCGGCGAATCGCAGAACCGCCTCGGCCGCGAGGCGGAGACGCTCAGCCGCGCCCTCACCGGCGAGTCCAAGGTGCAGGGCGACTGGGGCGAGATGATCCTGGAGCATCTGCTGCAGGGCGTCGGCCTGGCCGAAGGTCGCGAATACCACGTCCAACGCAGCCATACCGCTGACGACGGTGCGCGCCTGCGCCCCGACGTCATCATCGACCTGCCCGACGGCAAGGCGGTGGTGGTCGACTCGAAGGTGGCGATCACCGCCTATGTCGCGTGGATCCGCGCCGAGACCGCCGAGGCCCGCGCCAGCGCCCTGGCCGCACACGTCGCGTCGGTGCGCAGCCATATCCGCGACCTCGCCGGCAAACGCTACCAGGAGGTGCTGACGTCACGCTCGCTCGACTTCGTCATCCTCTTCGTCCCGTCCGAGCCGGCCTTCCACGCCGCGCTCGCCGCCGATCCGGGGCTGTACGAGGAGGCCTGGCGCCACGCCATCGTCCTGGCCAGTCCGACCACCCTGCTGGCGACGCTGAAGGTGGTCGCGCACGTGTGGCAGCATGAGAAGCAGAACGCCAACGCTGCGCGCATCGCCGAGGAGGCCGGCAAGCTGCTGGAGAAGTTCATCGGCTTCGCTCGCGATCTCGATGTGGTCGGCGAACGCCTGCGCCAGGCCCAGGAGTCGTTCGACGGGGCGAAGGCCAAGCTGGAAACCGGCCGCGGCAATCTGGTCGGCAAAGCCAAGGCGCTGGCCAAGCTCGGCGCCAAGCTCAACCGCGCCGACCGCAACAACGCCCTGTTCGCCCTGGAGGAGGACGAGGACGGCAACGGCGATGCCGCAGGACGGACCGATTCCGCCTGACAATCCTCAGCCAGACATAGCGTTCCCCACGCCATGCCCTTACCTCCCAAGACGCGGTGGTCCATCGCTGCCGGCGTGCTCATCGCCGCCGTCATCGGCGTGATCGCCACCCCCCTCATCTTCGGGGAGCGGCAAGACCACCTCGAGGTCCGCCAGGTCGCTCATGCGGCGCAACCCGGGCCGCCTGCCGCAGCCACTGCGCCTGCCCCGGCCGCCGACGCCCCCCTGGCCTGGACCCTGCCGGCTGACTGGGCAGTAGCACCGACGCAGCAGATGCGGCTCGCCAACTTCACCGTCGCCGGTGGCGGGGCCTGCGGCCTGTTCCTCTTCCCGGGCGGGGGCGACCGCTCGGCCAACGTCAACCGCTGGCGCGGCCAGGCCGGACTGCCGCCGCTCGACGATGCCGCTCTCGAACAGGCGCTGACCGCCGGGACCTGCGGATTCGGTGCGTTCCACTGGCTGCCGATCCGCGGCGAAAAGACCGCATTCCTCGCTGCCATCGTGCCTACCCCGACCGGGCAATGCTTCGTCAAGCTGGAGGCCCCCGGCGAGGCCCTCGACGCCATGCGTGACGGCTTCCTCGCCTTCACCACCTCGCTGCGTCCCGGTGGACAGTCGCCATGAGCGCCGCCACCGGGCTGTGGCGCGATGAGCCGCGCTGGCTGCGCATCGTCGCCGACCCGCGCATATTCGCCATCGCCTGCGCCTGGCTGTTCGTGCTCACCGTCGTCGGCACCTGGGTGCAACGCGACATCGGACTGTTCCAGGCGGTGGAGCGCTACTTCACCGCCTGGTTCATCTGGCTCGGTTCGTGCCCGCTGCCTGGCGGACGCCTGACCCTGTCCGTCACCGGCCTCAACCTGCTGGCCGTGCTCTTCACCCGGCGCAGCGCGCACAGCCCCGGGCTGTTGATCCTGCACGCCGGCACCCTGCTGCTGCTCGCCGGTTGCATGGTCGGCGGCGCGGTGCGCGCAGAGGGCTCGCTCGCCCTGGCCGAGGGCGAGACCGGCGGCGTGATGCGTTCGTGGAACCACCATGAGTTGGCCATCCTGGTCAGCGGCACCCCCAACGACCAATTGGTGACCATCGGCGAAGGACTCCTCCATCCGGGCGCCACGATCAGCCACCCGGCTCTGCCTGTCGCGCTGACCGTGGTGAGCCGGATGACGAACAGCCGGTCGGGCCAGGGTGGCGCCATCGAGCCGCTGCCGCCGGACAAGGAGGCCGAGCGCAATTCGCCCGGCATCATCCTGAGCCTGCCCGACGGCCGTCAGATCCCGCTCAGCGCCAGCAGCGGCTCGGCCGCCATCGCCACCGATGCGACCGCCATCCTGCGCCGCCGCGAAACCCCCATGCCGTTCTCCATCGAACTGATCAAGTTCACTCGCGAGGACCACCCCGGCACGGCGATGGCCCGCCGCTTCTCCTCGGAGGTCATGGTGCATGAAGCCGGCAGCTCGCGCCGCGTCGTCATCTCGATGAACCGCCCGCTGCGCATCGGGCCGTGGACGCTGTACCAGCAATCGTACGGCGAGGCCGCCGACGGCACGGTGTTCAGCGTACTGGCTGTGGTGCGCGACCGCTGGCAGCTCTCGCCCTACATCGCCAGCAGCATCATGCTGATCGGCCTGCTCCTCCATCTCGTCCTCCGCATCCGCCGCGTGAGTCTGGCATGAGCTTATTCTGTTCAGGGGCTTCGCCCTTGCGGCCCTTGCGGGCCTTGTTCCTCGTGCTGCTGTCCGTCGGCCTCGCCGCCGCGGAGATCGCCGAGCTCGAGCGCATGGCGCGCGCCATCGAGAACCTGCCCGCCCTGCACGACGGGCGGGTGAAGCCCCTGGCCAGCGTCGCCCGCCACTGCGTGCTGTCGCTGTCGGGCCGCTCCCGCGTACCGGCCGGCGAAGCCAGCATGTCGGCCAGCGCCTGGCTGGTCGAAAGCCTGGCTGATCCCAAAGCGGCCACCGGCCGGTCGGCGATCCGCCTGCGCAACCCCGAAGTCGCCGAGGCACTCGGCCTGGCCGAGCGTCCGGGCATGCGCTTCTCCGTCGACGAGGTCATTGCCGGGTTGCGGGCGAACCGAACGCAGCTGGAGGCGCTGTTCCATCGCCCCAGGGAGAATCTGGCTCCTGCCGAAACCCAACTGATCGAACTGAGCGACAATCTCGCACGCGTCTTCAATCTGGTCGGCGGCGCCACGCTGGCGGTGATTCCGGGACCGGAGGCGCACCGCGAACGCTGGCTGCCGATATCCGACGTGCAGGAACCAGACCCCCTGCAGACGATGGTCCTGTCGGGCTGGATCGAAATGCTGTCGGCGGTCACCAAGTCCGATGTGCCAGCAGTAGAGCGCAGCGCCGCCGCGCTCGCCGACGTACTCGCCCAGACCGGCGAGACCGGCCGCCTGAGCGCCGAAGTCGCCTATCACCGCCTCGGCCTCCTCGACTGGAGCCTCGCCCTCGACCTGCTGTGCCTCGTCCTGCTCGGCGCCAACGCGCTGCTGGGCCGTCGCTGGCTGTGGACCGTAGCGATCGCCAGCCTGGCCGCCGGCACCATCTGCCTCCTCGTCGGCATGGGGCTGCGCGTATGGATCATGCAGCGCCCGCCGGTCGCCACGCTCTACGAGTCGGTGATCTTCGTCGGCGCGGTGTCGGCGCTGCTCGGCCTGGCGATCGAGGCCGTCCGCCGACGCGGTGACGGAGCCCTGGTCGGCGCGGTGCTCGCAGCGACGCTCCTGCTGGTCGGCCGCAGCTACGCCGACGATGGCGACACCATGGGCATGCTGGCGGCCGTGCTGAATTCCAACTTCTGGCTGACCATCCACGTCCTCACCATCACCGCCGGCTACGGCTGCACCCTGGTCGCCGGCGTGGTCGCCCACGTCGCCCTCGCCACCCGGGCGCTGCATCCGGCCGACAAGGACACGCACGGCCAGCACGACCGCGCGATGCTCATCCTCTCGCTGATCTCGCTGCTCTTCACCCTCTTCGGCACCATCCTTGGCGGCATCTGGGCCGACCAGTCGTGGGGCCGCTTCTGGGGCTGGGATCCGAAGGAGAACGGCGCGCTGCTCATCGTCCTGTGGCTGCTGATGCTGCTGCACCTGCGCAGCGCCGGCACCGCCGGTCCGCGCGCCTTCGCTCTCGGCCTGGTGATCGGCAACATCGTCGTCGCGGTGGCCTGGTTCGGCGTCAACCTGCTTGGCATCGGCCTGCACAGCTACGGTTTCGCCAACGGCACGTTCTGGAGCCTGGTTGGCGTGGCGGTCGGCGAGACCGCCGCCGGAGTCGGCTTGTGGTTGTGGGCGACCAGTCGCCGGCAACCCGCCGTGACTCCAACGGCCTAGAGTCCGCCCTCGATCAGCGCCTGCACGCGCTGCAGTTCGGCCTGCCAGGCTGCTCGATCCGTTGTGGCGGCGAGCAGTTCGCCCATGTCGGCGGTGTGGCCACTGCCCTGGTCATCGAGGGTCCACAGCACCTTGTTGCCGAAGGCGAAGGAATCCGGGATCCAGCTCTCGGACTGCGGCCCGACATCCCGCGCGTGCCGAGCATCGATCTGCAGCCGGCCGCGCGCATCGCGGAAGGCCGTCGCGCGATAACCGACGTGGAATTCCCCATCCTTGTAGGTCGTGACCCAGGCCGGCTTGACCATGCCGACGCCTTCGCCGACGACGATGATGGTACGATAGCCATCCCAATCGAAGCGCAGGACACAGGCCTCGGCCGCAGCGGCCGGCGCATCATGTCCCGGCTTCGGCGGCGGCCCGCGATCGATCGCGGCCGGCGCATCGCCCGGCTCGGCCGTGAAGGCCAGAGCCATGGCGCACAGGACGAGGGTGAGGACCCGCATGCCCGCAATCTACCGCGATCTCGCCGGCAATCACCCGACAACCGCTGAGCCGCCGTTGACACCCATTCCGTCCCCCCTATGGTGCTCCCTCGCAACGCGGGGTAGAGCAGTCTGGTAGCTCGTCGGGCTCATAACCCGAAGGTCGGTGGTTCAAATCCATCCCCCGCAACCAAAGAAAAACCCTCGGTTTTACCGAGGGTTTTTTGTTATCAGCCGGGCCGCCGAAGCAGGTGCGATTTTCCGCTGATTTCTACGATGTTTTTGCACGACCTCGTTCTCCGTTTTGGGCCACACCGCTTGGTGACCGGTCAGGACCGCTGCCAAAACGCCTGAATTCTCCGTTTCTCCAGCCAGGAGAATGGGCTGGGTTAACGAGGCTGTCCCGCTTGGAGGGCGGTCAGGATGCGAACGGGCTAATATGACTAGATCCCCCGGAGCGTCATTCTCGCTGCGGAGACCCCCCAGTTCTCGGAGACGGCGGAGAGAGCTACTGGCGGTATCCTGGTCCTGCCGACCCGCCTGGGGCGCTGACACCCTGGCGCTGGGATGCCGACGATTAGTCGTTGTGCTCCATGCGGTCCTGGATGCGGATGCCCACGTTGATGCTGCGCACCAGTTCCCGGTCTTCCTTGTCGATATGCGTGGTCACCCAGTCGACTAGGAACTGCCGAACCAAAGGGGTCATCAGTCGGGATTCGCATGTGTACGCAGCGATCCTGTCGAGCAGGGCGTGGTGCGCCTTGACGTGCTCCTCATTGTCGACGTTGTGCTCCTCAGCGATCCGCTCTTCGGCCGTGAAGTGGTCGCCAGCATAGGCGAACAGCTCCCTCAAGATGTCAGCCGCCGGCTTGCCCTCGTCTGCCTGGGCCACGATCTCGAAGATGCGCCGATGCTGGGCGTCGATCTCGGGGTGGCCGAGGTTGTACCGCTTGCACAGGGCAGCGACTAACGCCGCTCCCGTTATCGGTGTCTTAGTTGCCATGCGGGCTTCCCTTGCCTGCCAGGAACAGTGCTAACCGCTTGTCGCTCTCGCCAATGTGGTGCTGCAGCCATTGATCGAGAAAGGAGCGAAGTTCGGCGTTGTTGAGCGTACCCTCAAGGAGGCCCTCGCGGAATCTGGTCACCGACTGGTTCAACGCGATATGAGCATCCCGATGGGCGCCCATGTCAGGATACGCGGACTGCGCCATGAGGTCGTCTTCATAACCGAAATGCTGAATGACGTACTTGATCAGGTCGAGCACCGTCTGGACACCGTCGCCGTAATCTTCGCTGTGGGCCGCGTTGACCCGGTCGATCAGTCCGAACAGCACGCGATGCTGGCGGTCGATCTCCACGTGACCTGTAGCGAATTGCTCAAGCCAAGGCATCGCTGTCCTGCCGATTGATGTTGGTGGCCAGCATGACCAAGGCTTTGGCCCCCAGTTCGATGAGCAGGTAGGGCTTGCACAACAGGTTGCTGCCCGCCGATGATTTGGCGTCGAAGAACTGGGCGAAATCAGTCAGGCTGGTGACAAAGATCACGGGTAAGTGATCCATGCCGGGCAGAGTTCGCGCTTGGGCAGCAACTTGGAATCCGCTGCCTCCGTCCATCACGACATCGGTCAGAAGCAAATCGCACGGCTGCGACCGCAGATGATTGAGTGCTGCGCGTGGCGAGTCGACGACGACGCAGGTGATGCCGACCTTGGCAAGAGCACGGCTGGCGAGCAACCGCGAGGTCGGGTCATCGTCGACAATCAGGGCGCAGGCGGCGCGAACCGGTGGCCCACTGCCGGTCAGCAAGGGCCGCAGCGCGCCAATCGCATGATGCAGCGTGTCCTGGGTGGAGGCGGTGCGCTGCTCGGGGGAGGCGATCAGTTGTCGCGCCAGTTCCTCGATGGCTCCAGCAAGCCGAGCGGCGGGGATGCGATCCAGATCGGTCGCCGCAAGCGACAGACCACGGGCGACAGCGGCCATGTCGTCCAGAAGCCCTGGTTCCTCGATGGGCTCGACCAGGCGCTGCGCCAGGAGTTGCAGACGTGCCAGAGCGGCATCAGCCGTCGCTAGGACACCATGATGCGTATCCACCTGGTGGTTCTGGGTCACGGGCTTGTGCGCCACCAGGCGGGCAAGGATGTCAGCCAGGCTGCTTGGCGTCGTCGTGGCCTTGTTGAGAACCTCGCAGGCGCCGGACCTTCTGGCAGCATCGAGCTGCGACTGGGTAAACGCGTTGGTCAGCACCACCACCGGCAACGCCGGACACATGCGTCGAACACGCTCTACGACCTCGACACCCTCGATGTCAGGCAGAACAAGGTCGACGACGGCCACATCGGTGTGCTCGGCGGCGGCAATGCCCCGCATACCGTCCTCGGCGACCTCGACGCGCCATCCGCGCTTCTTCAACACCGCGCTGAAGAGGCCACGAGCGAGCGGGTCATCGTCAACCAGCAACACGCGGGGTCCGGCAATCGAGGTCCCGGCGAGCATCTCCGTGGAACTGCGGTAGCGGGCGTGGACCGGTGAGCGTCCTTCGCGAACCAATGCCAGATCATCGGCCACCTGGCTGGTGTTCGAGTACCGCTCCTCAGGGCGCTTAGCTCCCAGTTTGCGGATGACCGCAGCAAGGTGCGATGACAGGCGGGGCCGAAGCGCCAATGGGTCGGGGAACGGCTCGTTGATCACCTGCCGGAGGATCTCCCAGACCGTGTTGCCTTGGTAGGGCGTCTTCCCGGTCGCGAGATGGTAGAGCGTGGCTCCGAGCCCATACAGGTCGGCCCGCGCATCGAGCGTGTCGGCCATGGCCTGCTCGGGCCCCATGTAGTCAGGCGTGCCGACAGAGTTGCCGCCGATCGTCACTCCGGGCAGGCCGTCGACGACCCGGGCAAGTCCGAAGTCGGCGAGCATCCAGTTTCCAGCGCGGTTACGGAGCAGATTGGCTGGCTTGATGTCCCGGTGCAGCACGCCAGCCCCGTGCAGAGCGCCCAAAGCGGCGTTGATGTCGCTAGCGATATTCAGGAGTACGGATTCCAGCACCGGCCCGTGAGCCAGGAGATCGTAGGCAGATCCACCCGTGACGATTTCCATGACCAGGTAGGGCAGAGCGCACGTCTCGCCAATGTCGAGACAACGCACCAGGTTCGGGTGACGGACGGCCGCCGCAGCGCGCACTTCAACCAGCAGCCGTGCCTTGGCGGTGCCGGAGCGCAGCGGGTCGATGATCTTCAGGGCCACTTCGCCTGGGCGATCGGCGCTGATGGCGGCAAATACAGCCCCCATTCCACCCTCACCGAGCTGCCGTACCGCCTGCCACGGTCCGACCCGAGGCCAGGTCTGGCGCAGGGCGGGAAACGGACAGGTGAGGAGCTTGGCCATCGGTTCAGGTCGGCAGTGCGGTCTGGACGCGGCTGAACGCCTCGGCGATACGGGGTATGGCAGCCCGGGCGGCGGACTCGTCGCCGGATTGGGCGGCGGCCTCAGCCTCGGCACAGACTGCAGCCAAGGCCGTGGCACCAATGGACAGGGCCGAGCCACGGAGGCGATGCGCACAACTCGCGATTGCCGCCAGGCCATCAGCTCCGATCAGTGCTTGCATCTGGGTGGTCGTGTCGCTGATGAACGAGGACAGCAGATCGGCGATCACCGCATCAGCTTCATCTCCGAGTTCACGACGCAATGAGGCGAGGACGATCGGGTTGAGGGTCAGGGTGGCTGTGTCTGGGCGCGGAGCCTCGGTCTGCGCCGGTGGTTCGGCCGCAGACCCTGCCGTCTGGCCCGGCAACCAGCGACGCATGGCGCCGATCAGGGCCTCAATGCGGATGGGTTTTGCCAGGTAATCATCCATGCCGGCAGCTAGGCAGCGATCACGCTCGCTGCGCATGGCGTTCGCCGTCAAAGCGATGATCGGGATGCGGGCCGTGCCATCCGCCTGCTCACGCTGGCGGATGGCCCTGGCTGCGCCGTAGCCGTCCAGTTCTGGCATCTGGCAATCCATCAGGATCAACGCGTAGGGAACCTGGGCCGAGGCCGAGACCGCCTCAACGCCGTTCGTCGCGATGTCGGAGCGCAACCCGATCTTGGCGCACAGCGCCGACGCCACCCGCTGATTGACCACATTGTCGTCCGCGATCAGCACCCGGCCAGTGAAGCTCACGAGGGTGTCGCTGGAGCGGCGGGCGGGTCCGGCACCGCGGAAGAGGCGGGACAGGGCATCGAGGAGTCTGGCCTGGCGGAGCGGCTTGGGCATGATCTCGCGTACGCCCAAGGCGGTAGCACGGGCATGGACCTGCTGATCCAGGGCCGAACCGATGATCAGCACCGGGACGGCGGCGGTGGCAGGGTCCAAGCGCAATAGTTCGGCGACGGCCAAGCCATCCATGCCCGGCATGTGCAGATCGCAGAGCACAGCGTCGAAGCAGGCCCCACCATCGGCCGACTGACGCACCGCCGTGACGCCTTCCGGCCCGGTTCCGGCCTGCGTCACGGTCAGGCCCCAACCTGTCAGGATGCGGTCCAGCAACAGGCGGTTGGCCTGATTATCGTCGACCACCAGGACCCGTCGACCGGCATGGTCAGCCAGGGTCGGTGCCGGCATGTCGGCACTGGAACCCTTACTGCAGGCGACTGTGAAGTGGAAGGTCGTGCCACAGCCCGGTTGGCTGCGCACCTGGATGCGCCCGCCCATCAGCTCGACCAGACGTTTGCAGATCGACAGCCCGAGACCAGTACCGCCGAAACGTCGGGTGGTGGAGGCGTCGGCCTGGACGAACGGCTGGAACAGCTTCGCGAGGACGTCCTCACTCATCCCGATGCCGCTATCCGTAACCGCCACATCAAGCATCGTGGCATCCTGCCCCATGCCGATGGCAACAACGACCTCGCCTTGCTCACTGAACTTGACGGCGTTGGAAACCAGATTGACGATCACTTGGCGGATGCGACCAGGGTCGCCGCGCAATCCGCGTGGCAGGTCAGGGCTGGGTTCCAGACGCAGTTCGAGGCCCTTGGCCGCAGCGCGCTCGGTAAGCAGCACCACCGCCTCCTCGGCGACCTGCAGCGGGTCGAAGGGGATGACCTCGATCTCCAACTGGCCGGCCTCGATCTTCGCGAAGTCGAGGATGTCATTGATCAGCGAGAGGAGTTGCTCGGAGCAGGCGCGGATGGTCTCGGCGTGATCGCGTTGGATCAGAGTCAGCTCGGTATCGAACAGCAAGCCGGACATGCCGATGATGCCGTTGAGCGGGGTGCGGATCTCGTGGCTGACATTGGCGAGGAAGTCGCTCTTCGCTTGGTTGGCTGCTTCGGCGGCCTCCTTTGCTTTCACCGCCAGTTCCTGTGCCTCCCGTATCAGGGTGACATCGGTGACGAAGGCGAAGAAGCCATCGACATGGCCATCGTGAACGTTCGGAATGTAACGAGTCAACGAGTGCCGGGTTCGTCCGTCAGGTGTCGGGATGGCCCGCTCGAACTCCTGATCCTCCCCCTTCAGGGCGCCCTCAATGTAGGGACGGTTGAGGGCGAAGCGTTCTTCGCCGATCACCTCGCTGATGTGGCGCCCCCGGACCTCATCGGCGGATAGCCCGAACCACGACTGGTACTGCCGGTTCGCGAAGCGGTTGCGCAGATCGGGTCCCCATGAGCCGATCATCGCCGGCAAGCTGTCGACGATGGTCTGCAGTTGGTGTCGCGATCGGTGTAGTTCCTCATTTGCTTGCCGGAAGGAGGTGATGTCGGTAAACGTGCAGACCACGGCATGCGGGTTCTGGCCTTCACGCGCCAGCGGGATGGCATTGATGTGGAGCCAGCGCGGTTCGGCGGTGGCCATGCGGACGCCCATGATCCCACCGCGTATGGGTTTCCCGCTGCGTAGCGCAACCATGGCCGGGTGTTCCTGCCCCGGAAAGGGTGATCCGTCGGCGTGTATGGCGTTCCACCGCGGGTCCATGGAGGACCGGCCGGACAACTGGTCTCCGCTCAGCCCGAGGATGCGCTCGGCGGCCGGATTCCACGACAGGATGCGGCCGTCGGCATCCTGCATGACGACGCCTTCCTCCATGGCATCCAACAGGGCGTGCTTGCGCTCACTCTTCTCGGCCAACTGCTCCATCGCGCCCAAGAGCTGGCGCTCGCGCAGCCTGGACTCGAGCAGGACCTCGGCCTGTCGAGCGATGTCGCGGAGCAGACCCAGTGCCTCCGGGGTGAGGTTCCGAGGATGGTGGTCGATCACGCAGAGGGTGCCAAGCGGCAGGCCGTCAGCACCACCACACAGCGGCACCCCAGCGTAGAAGAGGACGTGGGGGGCGCCGACTACCAACGGATTGCCGGCGAAGCGGGTGTCCTTGGTAGAGTCCTCGACCACCAGGGGCCGGGTGGGGTCGAGGATGGCGTGAGCGCAGAAGGCGACCGAGCGTGGCGTCTCGCTGGCGTCCAGGCCGTGGCGGGCCTTGAACCACTGACGCTTGCTGTCGACCAGGCTGACCAGGGCGATCGGAGTCCCGGCTATGGCCGCAGCGAGCCTGACCAGGCCGTCGAAGTCCGGATCAGCCGGCGTGTCGAGGATCTGGTACTCGCGCAGAAGGGCTAGGCGGCGCTCTTCCTGCGGATGGTCGGGAGGCTCCTGCATGCCAATACCATGTCGTTTCTACGGGGCCTAACAACCCTAGCCTGGGTGAGGTCTGGCATGGTATTGCGGCACTTGTGGAGCGGGCGTTGCTGGCGGGGACTCCTGAGAAGTCGCTGACCGACACGGCTGGCGGTAATTCGTCCTGCCGCCGTCAACGCCGAAGCCAGAGAGGGTAATCCCGCCCTGACCCACAAGCGGCTCATAACCCGAAAGTCCAGGCACGGGGCAAAGGAGATGCAAATCCTAGCGAATTTGACCCTGTGGTTATGAGCGAGGGTGGTTTTGGACCTGAAAAGTGGTACTGCAGGCGGGACAAGTACCATGAGGATAAGTATTGCGGCAACAAGTGTTTACGAAATTATCATCTGCGAAAAACGATGAAAATCCCATAACCCGAGGGTCGGTCGTTCGCACGTTCGAGTGCCAACCAAAGAAAAACCCCTGGGTAAAACCAGGGGTTTTTTGTTATCAGGCCGCCGTGGCACGAGCGCAAAATCACGCTGGATTTACCGGCTTTTCACGCGGACGAATTCTCCGTTTTGAACCCCTCTGCTTGGTGACCGGGCAGGACCGGTGCACAAACGTCGTGGTTCTCCAATTCTCCAGGCTGGAGAATGGCCCGGGTTAACGCAGCGTTCCCGCTTGGAGGTCGGTCGGGATGCGAACGGGCCAGATTGACAGCCGCTCTCTCTGGCCGCTCTCTCCAGAGAATTTCGTTCTCCGGAGAAAGCTGCTGGCCGGTCCAGGAACGAACTGGCAGTAGGCCACCAGATGGGCGTATGCGGCATCGGAAAGCCACTGCCGACGCTCGACTAGTTCCCGTCGAAAGTACGCCAGGTGCGCGATCGGACCGCCGAAGGAGGTCAGTCCAAGCCGTCCGAAGACGCGTAACACTTCCAGAACACGCGGGGCGCTCATCGCCGGCCATGCTCCTGGGCGGATCTCAGCAGCAACCGGCCCGGGCTTCTTCGCCGCTCTGTCCATGCTGGTGAGCCAAGATGGATTCGACAAGAGACGGCGGCTTGGACGGCCGGATTCGGGCCGGATACTCCCTTCATGACCGCGCGCCTCGTCCTGATCCCCGGCATGGGCGCCGATCACCGCCTGTTCGACGGCATCTCACTGCCCGGCCGCGAAGTCCTGCGCACTGACTGGATCCCACACCGCGACGGCGAGCACCTGTCGGCCTACGCCGGCCGCTTCGCCGAATACTACGGCATCGGGGCAGCCGACACCCTGATCGGCGTGTCGATGGGCGGCATCGTCGCGGGGGCATTGGCCCAGCGCGTGCCACCCCAGCGCCTGATACTCATCTCCTCCTGCACCGACATCAGCCAGTTGTCTCCGCTCATCGCGGCGCTGAGCCCCATGGGCCCGTACTCACCCTTCGGGCTGGCTCGTCTGCTGCCCCGTGGGCTGATGCCCGCGCAGCGAAAACTCGCCTTGGAGATGTTCGAGGCGCAGGACATGACCTTCATCCGTTGGGCCTGCGGCGCCGTCATGGAGTGGACCGGAGCGCCTCGCCTGCCCGGGACGGTCAGCATCCACGGCACAGTCGATCGCGTGTTCCCAATCCGCCGGCAACCGCAGGTTGACGTCACTATCCAGGGCGGTGGGCACCTCATGGTCATGGACCGGACGGCGGATATCTCGGATGCCCTGGTGCGCATCCTTCAGTGAGCACCCGCACGAGCGCGCGTGGGTTAGCACTGAAAGAGGTGGGTCTCGATCCATTGGAATCCATTTCTTTGGCGCATGCCGGCCTAATCTCATTCACAGCCTGCGGAGGTATTCATGATCCGTATTCCGTTCATTCTGCTGGTCACGACGATGGCGACAGCCACCGAGATCGACCCTGCGCTACCCGAGTATGTGCCAGTGGCGGAACTGCGCGGCGCTTTGACCAGCATCGGCAGTGCGGGGTTGAACAACCTGATGACTTTGTGGGCCGAGGAATTCGCGCAGCGGCAGCCCGGCATGAACATCCAGATTGAGGGCAATGGGGGATCCACGGCACCGGCTGCTTTGATTGGCGGTTATTCTCACATCGGAACCATGTCGCGGCCCTTCAACGACAAGGAAGTCGCTGCTTTCACGACGAAGTATGGCTATCCGCCGACAGCCATCGAAGTTGCAATCGAGGCTCTTGCGGTGTTCGTCCATCGCGACAACCCGATCTCCAATCTGACGCTCACCGATCTCGACCGCATCTATTCCAGCACACGTCGGCGTGGTGGGGTGGCTGCGACGACATGGGGCGACCTCGGCTTGGTGGGGGATTGGTCGGCTTTGCCGTTGGACCTGCATGGTCGCAACAGCGCCTCGGGGACGTACGGCTACTTCAAGATGGAAGTGCTCCAACGCGGGGATTTCCTGCCGACGTTAAAAGAGCAGCCAGGATCGACGGCCGTGGTTAATGCCGTGTCAGCTTCGCGTGGCGGGATCGGCCATACCGGTTGCGGATATGTCACTGACGCTGTTCGCCTGGTTCCTCTCGCGGATGGCAACAGGCCTGCGGTGCTGCCAATCTATGCCGCCTGTCTCGACAACAGCTATCCGCTCGTGCGCCGGCTATATCTCTACATCAACCGCAAGCCCGGCATGAGCGAATCGCCGGTGCATCAGTTCATCAAATTCGTCCTATCCAAACCCGGACAGGCGGTCGTGGTCAAAGACGGCTATTTCCCGTTGTCACCGGCGTTGGCGGCCGAGCAGCGCAAGAAGCTGGAGTAGTCGCCTGGGGCGCCAGATCCCGCAACCCAACCGGCGCTACCCGCTGGAGAGGCAAGACGGATTTGAGCAGAGACGGCGGCTTGGCCGGGCTGATCTGGAACGGATGCTATGGCGCGTCCAGACGCATCCGCGACTCGCCGATCCGTTGCATCGGCGTGACCAGCGTCGGCTTGCCGGCGCGAACCGCCTGCGCCTGGGCTGCGATCCAGGCGCGGATCGATTCAAGAGCTTTTGCGCGAGTTGCCTCGTCGGCGAGGGCGTCGTAGTCCGGGGCACCACAGTCATGGAGCGCCTGCGCCCACACATCACGCCGCTCAAGTTCGCGACTGACCGTGGCATTCGAGGAGGAGATGCCCGCCTTGGACGGGTCGGCCAAGGCGGCGAGGACGAGGTCGAAGGTGGGCGGGTCGCCAACCGCCAGGAAGGCGTGCACGATCCCGTTCCCACCCCATCCAAGCCGCAGGTCAGGGGCTGTAAGCACTGCCCGAAGATCGTCGCGTAGACTGGCATCAGCAGCTGGCAGTACCTCGGGAAGCCACGGTCCCACGGCAGCCACGACATCGTCTGTCTTGCCGCGAGCCAATCCGCTTAGGATTGCCACGGCTCGGGCATGCAGCGGATGTCCGGCCCCGCCGCGCACGATCACCGCAACCGCCGGCCAGGCCGCATCGCGCGCCTCGAAGCGGTCGAACCATGCCCCGGCGCGCGCCAGCATCAGCGTGGCGTTGTTGGCGTAGAGCCGGGCCATCAGCGTGCGCCGGTCGTAGGCGTCGAACTCGGCGATCCGGTCGGCGAGGGCGACGGCGACCGCCGGCTGCTGCTCGGACAGCCCCTCGAGGCCGGCGGCCATGACCTGCCTCAGGTCCTTGCCGCTGGTGACCACGGCCAGGCGCAGCTCGGCCGGGCTGCGTCCGGCATTTGCTGTGGCGAAATCCACGACCTCGGCAATTGCACGGGCGACGCCGGCCTCGTCGCGGCGGTCGAGGTCGCGCGGCACCAGTTCGCGCTTGGCCACGTCGTTCACCAGCGCCGATACCACCCATCGCACACGGTGCAGCTCACGGCCCGGATGGAAATCCCGCCAGAAGCTGAATGTACGCAGGAACGTCGCGTCGGCCAGGCGCGGTGCGATGAGCGGCAGATCCGCCACCATCAGCTTCAGCGCCTGCAGCTCCACGTACGGGTTGATCAGCTCACCTTGGCCCTCTTCGTAGCTGACCCCGCCGGGCTGCCCCATCTGGTGGCAGCGCAGCAACGGCAGCCGGTCGAGGAGATAGCCGATGCGCGCCTCTCGCGTCATCGCAGCGGCCTCGGCTGGCCAAGCCGAGGCCGCCGGCAGCTTCAGCTGCTTCGCCTGCGCCGCCGCGATCTGGCCGAGCAGCTCCTTGGCACGGCCCTGGTAGGCGTAGCCGTCGAACTCCGTTTGCGCCAGGCGCTGTGCCAGCTGCGCCGCCACCTCCAGACGGTCCTCGCACCAGGCGTTGAGCAGACGCTGGTGCAAGTCCGCCGCGATCAGGTCACGGGCCACCAGCAGCGGGAAGCGGTCGTCGGGGGCGGCATCGAAGACCGGGACCAGAACCGCGGAGGCGGTCGCCTCGTCGCCCAGGCGCACGGCCTGCGCTGCGACGAGGATCTCGGGCATGGTGACGATGCCCGATTCGAACTGCCCGGTGAGGCCGCCCCGGCTCGACAGGCTGTGCTCGGTGCCGCTGCGCCCGGCGGCGATGCGGCGGAGGAGTTCCTGCCGATCCACCGCGGCGACGGTGGCGGCGGCCTGGCGCTCCTCGGGCTTGAGCGCGATCCGCTGCAGGCGCCCGGTCCAGCCGAGCATCCACACATGGTCGGCATCCGCCGGCTCCACCTTCGGCCACCCGCCCCAGGCGGATAGAGCCAGTTCGTCAGGACGGATCGTCGATGGGTCGACCCGCCAGCCGGGCAGCTCGTGCGGAGGACGCTTGTCTTCCGCCGGCCAGATCGCCACCACCGCAGCGGCATCAGGACCGGGCACGCGGTCCAGCATCCGCAGGAACGCTTCGCCAAGGGACCGCGCCACCGGCGGGAAGGCGGGGGCGGTCTCCGGCCCGGGCTCCTGGCCCATGGCCTTGAGGGACACCACCGTCGCCGCGCGCACCGCCAGGCGATGGTGACCGCGCAGGGTGCGCAGGACCTCGACCGCCCCCACGATCCGGCGCTGCCCGCAGGCATCGACCAGCGTCACCAGCACCTTCCCGTTGCTGTGACCCTGGCGCACCACCGCGAGGATGGCCGCTTCCGCCGCGGGACCCGGGAGAACCGACAGGGCGCTGGCGGCCGCCGTCTGGTGCTTCGGATCCGCGCCGCCTTCCAGGATCCAGGCCAGTACGGGGGCCGCTCCCGGCGCCTGCGTCGCCATCACGGCTTCCTTGACCTTGCCTGCCAGCACCTCGGCTGAGACCTCCCGGCCGCCTCCCCAGTAGGGCAACCGCTTGTAGGGCGAGCGGCCGCTCGCCACGTCCTCGTGGGCAAGCAGCAGCAGCCCGATCAGCCATTGAGCGGCGGCCGGCGCCTGGGCCGGCTCGGCCAGGTCATCGACCCGGCGGGCGTATTCGGGCGGTGCGCCATCATCCAGGTAGAATCCATCCAGGCTCGCGCGCAGCTCGCGCCGTAGATCGGCAGGGAGACCCTCATTGGTAGCGGTCGGCGGCGCGTCCCCGGCCTCCCCGCTGAAGGCGTGCGGGGCCAGTAGGAGCAGGGATCCGACAAGGCAGAGCGCCATGCGATGAGCCATGACGCAGGCTAGCACGGCCGGATGTCGGGTGAATGGACGGTGATCGCTATCGGGATGGTGGTTGGGGGCCACACCCGTACCATCACCGGTCAGGTTGTCCTTGAGGACCCTAGGGCGGAAACCGTCAGCCCTCCCGGTCAGCAATCATGCGACACGAAGTCCTCATATCCGGGATGAGCCCTTTGACAGGGGCTGGCCAACACCACGCGCCGTCGCTTCTCTTCCCCATGGACGCCCTGTTTGAGGCATTTGTCGCACATCATATCCCAAAGCAGCTAGGCTCTACCTTCCGACTTAAGGCGCAGGCAAGATCTCAATATCTCGCCGTTCACCAGGATTCACCCTGGTTCCAGCTTAAGCCAGACCTTCTTATTCAACGGGGTGGCAACACCATCCAGGTGCTAGACACCAAGTGGAAGTTGATTGATGCCAGCATGGCCAATCGACGGGAGAAGTATCAACTTAGTCAAGGCGACTTCTACCAGCTATATGCATATGGAATTCACTACCTAAATGGCAACGGCGATGTGGTTTTGATTTATCCCAGGACAGACGATTTCTTGAAACCACTTTCGCCGTTCCACTTCCTCCAGCACCCCAGCATGCGCCTGTGGGTTTTGCCATATTGTCTTGAATCACATTCCCTGTTGCTTCCCGATGATATTCAAGTGATTACCCCATTTGTGGCCAAGGCGCGCTAGGCGCCTTCATCCGACGTCTCTAGTCTCTGCGCAGGCAGCAACCAGCTATTCAAGCACGCGCAGTGCAGCTGACATGCACATGTACATTTCGGGATCGCTAGGCGTAGACCCACTTTGTGAGTCAGGTCACCAACCCCATTAATTATTGGCGCTCGTCTTCGGTGTTATGATTTATGGTTGTGGATTTCCACAAGGGACTGGACCGATTGCCGAGACTGCACAAATGTGGATACACGCTTGCTTGAGTGTTACGGATCAGCTTGGGCGCTCATTGAGCAGCGAGTCAGAGGGCTTCTCGCCCATGTGAAATCTCCGCTTGATTGATGCCAGAGATCCGTAAGTCGCAGATACATGAAAGCAAACAACCACAGATTCCTAGACTCCTTCTCGGCAGAACTTCTTTCACAAGCTAATAGGGTTCGTGATCTGATCGGCGACGCCCATTGGCTTAGCGATGGAAGACACAAAGAAGAATTGCTTAGGGTATTCTTGAGGAATCATCTGCCGGATAACATTCTAGTTGCATCGGGATTCGTACTCTTGCCAACAGAAGAAAATATCTGCAGCAGGGAGCAAGACATCCTACTAGTAGACACCAATCTGGGCATGCCGATATTTAGGTCTGGCGATATTATCGTGACTCCTCCGCATTGCGTGATAGCCGCGCTATCGGTCAAATCAACTTACGACACCCAAAAGTGCACGGATTCAGTCGAGACCCTAAACAGTGTTCGAAACATCATTGCTCGCACCCCACTTCGCGCGAGCAACTTATTTTGCGCTGCCATTTTTTTTGATCTTCCCTCATCGGCACAGGCATCCATCCACGAAAGTCTAGTCAAGCTACTCATAGATCATCCCGCAATTGGACCTGTTGTTTCAAGGGCGGAACACGGGCCAACGCCCATTGGCCCCGATCTCATTCTTTCATTGAATTCATTGGGATTCACAATTAGATTTTATCAGTCTGGCGAAGGGAAAACTCTCAATATTATGGGACATAATTACTCTGGCTATTCTGCCGCAAGCCTGCTTCACCATATTAACCAACACCTAATGGATCTGGGACGTATTTCTCGCGCGAATCCAAGTATTCTCGACTCGGTTCCCGTTGAACCATTACAGCATTTTCCAATTGAGCGGAAATTACCATAGGGCAGCCTTGGGCCCAGCGAGACAAAAATATACCTTAGCGTGCGTAATCTGACCTTCGCCGGGCCAACCGGTCTGGCGCTCAGCGAGGAAATCTACCTTAAGCTCTTCGCAATAGACAAATTTGTCCTTTTCGGTATTTCTCATAATTCCCTGAATCTCTCGACGTCCACCATTGGGATGAAGCAGGTCGTCTCTGGGTTCGTACACAAGATCGCCAGGAAGATCTGCGCGTCGCAACTCCTGGAAGATATTCTTCGCCTCTATCCACATTCCTTTGTGGGCAAGGCAAACGGCATATATATAACGAATCACAATATCGTCGGCAAATTCCGTGGATCCCAAGGTGATTTTCGCCATTTCTATCAAGTAGTCCCAGTCAATGACCTCCGATGATGGGCTTTCACTCCCCCTGCGAACGCGCCAATCGTAGTATATCGACAGCATTATTTCGCATAGCCTGCTGGACAACTCGCCGCCATCCAGTCTTATCATTTCCCTGATTTTAACGCAGTAATTATGCGCTTTGTTATAATCCGTTCCCGTGTTCGACTTTTTCGCGGTGTGCATCATTTTGCGTGCAGCCAACACAAATCCGTCTTGCCGACCAAACTTTTTCCATGCATTCTCAGCCTCGACACTAAGCGACTCAAGCGTAGAAATCTTCTCAACTATTTTATCTTTAGCCGATTCTAGCATCATTACGTTTTGATGTGCACCGGACTGCCCAACACCTATTTTTTTAGAAAGAATGAACACGGTCCTATCAATTTCTGTAATTGCCGCATTGATAAGATGAAAAACATCTGGGGACTTTTTATCTGTGTACTTATCTGAAAGGCGAGTGATGAGACTAGCGTGGACGTGTACTGCCCTTGGATTAAACACTAAGCTGGATTTGGCTTTTGCCAAATGGTCCATCACCTGATCTCTTCCAGACTCGAATGGCAACGAACCATTGTCAATGCGGTCAAGGGTAGCCGCGGCAAGGGACGTATATATATGCTCGTCTAATTCGCGCTTGCGTGCATATGGCGATGGCCGAGTTGATAGGGCTTGATGTAAAAGATCGCATGCCTGTGCAGGATCATTCCCTTTGTTTTTGACCCAGAGCGCTTTGTGATGCAGAAGCGTCCTATCTGGTCTCGGGAAAGCCTGTATGGCCGCTTCGTAGAGAGATAGTCCCTCCGCGTATTCCAGGCGGCCTAATTTTGGACTGTCGTACGGGACCAGCACACTGATGATAAAGTCGCGATATACATCTGTTGTACTATCACATGCCCCTAATAGTTCCTTCATCGCAGCGACTTCACCCGTATGCCCATAACTGCCGCCATTTACCACCTCGATAATTGATCTAGTCACAATTTCATTTCTAGTCCTATAGCATACCGAGCGCCCATCGTACGAGTCCTCAGAATATAGAATTCCCCACGCTGTGCTATTCGGCGGAATGGCATCAAGCCAATGTTGGTAATCCACCTTTAAATATGAAACAAGAACTTCGATTGGAATTGGGGAACGAAATGCCTCGGCAACGGAAACCGCCCTATACGCAGACTGCAGTAACGCAGCACTCTGCTTGACGTGGCCGATAATAACACGCGCCAACCCCGTCGAATCGCCAAGGCGGAAATATTCGTCTTTTATCGAATTGGTAATGTGCCGTTGCGTGTCTGGGAGCAGCCAGAACAATACGCTCAATGTATCATAAGTAGACAAATGCTTATTGGCCGAGATGAGTGACTGTGCCACTTCCGTTGACTTATAAATACCCAACTTAACAAGATAATCCGGGAGTTGTGATTTCTCCTTCTCATCAAGCGTATCATCCAATTCAAATCTCGCTATGAGGGCGAAATGTCCGTAGACGTGCTCAGATTCGTACGTTTTATAATCAGTGGATCGACAAGTGACAACCAGGGTAATCGGCAGGCCACTAACCCTGGCAGCATTCAATATGTCGTCCGGGCGAATATTCCGTTGCGCAAGCGGATCGTCCAGAAAGACGAACGCACGTTGCCCAAACTCCGATATAATCACTTTTAATAATCGGAATAGTTCGAGTAAGTGCGCGGTCGGGTCCGGCAACCTTATGCGCCGAATGTACAAGGACATATTCCCCGTTGCCGCAGTATCAAATGCCACTCGCCGAAGGACCGTGGTTTTACCAGAGGAAACATTGCCTGTAATTAAAACGACTTCATTTCCTTGCGCCCGGATTGAACTCGCCTGAATTTTCGCCATAATCGCCGGCGTTACAGTTCTAGGAAAATCCAAGGAGTAATGAAATGGGTCCCACTTTGTGGCACTTGGCGAGAACAACCGATTGTATAAACTGTTGCGCTCATGTATTGACAGCTCGGGCGTAAGCGAGGAATTCACAAATGACACTATGTCCTGAAACGCAACAAGTTCTCGAAGCTTCTTTTTGTGTTTCTGAAGTTTCTCAATGTCGAAATCGTCGGCGCCCTGCGTTCGTTCAACCTCATTTAAAAACTCTGATTCGGTCGCGTCGATAACATGCGGTTCAGTATCTCTATTGACTTTTGCCAACCGTCTGTCTGTGCCAAGGGGATCGTCCCGTAAAAAGAACAGGGTTGTTGGGCTATATCGAATATCGGCCGTTAGCTCAGCGACGAAATCCGTTAATTCATCTCTACTGTCTTTCATCCCCATGATTAACATTGAACCCTCGCGCACCAAGTCGAGGGCAGATCTAATCATAGATCTCCATTTGATTCTTCTCGAAATATACTGAATCGTACCAGTTACGAAGTCGTCTCGAATTGTGCTACCCAACATCTTATAGCACGGGATCGATCTTGGGGGCAGCGCCGCAGCAAGATCATCCATCACGCATAAGCTTAATCCAGATCCTGATTGGTTTAGATGGGCGCGGTATTGATTTTCGAACACATTATCTGTGGCAAATGAGAAAATGCATGACCAGTTCACATTTAGCATCTGAGGACTAATCGTCAGACTGGGCATCTCTCTTTCTGTGTCTTGAATGCATTTGATTACGTCGACCTCCTTATTGTCGCGCTCAATAATCAAATCAACCAGTGAGCGAAACGAGTTGCCGGCCTCTTTCTTCAATTGACGAGACAGAGATGCGCCGAGTCTTTCGTAATACGCATCGCCCTTGGTGATATTGGGGCCAATAATCAGCGTAGGACCAAAGGAGAAGTAAGTGCGGGCCTGGGCAAGATTGATGGATGAAGACATGCGGTTCCCTCACGGTTGGCGATATAGCCCATTTTCTGTTTGGCATAACAATTGCATGAATGGCTTTAGAATTACCATGGCTCATAGTGTGGCGCAAGTGGTAGGTTGGCCTATGAGTGGGCCAGCACTTTAGTGCAATCGCATTGGTCTATAATGGATCTTCCTGTTTACAGGTAGCGCATCGCACAACAGTGGCAATGCCTAAGAATATCGTTTTTCTTGACTCTCCCAGTGCACCTCTGCACTCAACTGCCGCAGACCTTTTTCGCTCACCTCTGGTTTCCCCTCCTCGAGGGGATCCAGGAACAGCAACCGCTCCTGAATTTTCGGCGCCAGCAGGGTCAGGTTGAGGATCTGGGTCATCCTTGGCTGGCTGACCTTGGCCAGGCGGGCGAGGGCGCTGGCGTCGGGGACGGCCCCCGACCGCAGCAACTGGTCACAGCGAATGGCCAGGGCCATGAGCTTCGCGATCCGAGGGATGCGGCCGGTGGGTTGTGGCTCTACCACTGGCTCCTGCCCCTCGCGGAGGCTGTTCCGGTGCCCACCTCGCTGCCCTCCGATCGCGGCGATGTGAAAGGTGCGCACGACGACCAGGGAACTCATGCCTCCCCTCCGATCTGGGCCAGGACCTGCGCCAGGACACGCGGCGGCAGGTGGAAGAAGCGCTGGGATCCGGTGACGGGCACTGGCGCTGCCAGGGGCTGGATATCATCGAGCCGCCACGCGTAGCGGCCAGGCGACCAGTCGCCTACGAGGCGCTCCCGCACGCCGATCCGCCGAGCTGCTAGCGAGGTGGTGCCGATGCACCCGGCCACGGTGACGACGGCCACGACGGTGCCCATCGGCAACGGATGACGCCCCAGGCGGCGCAGGCACAGGCGACTGAGGGCCAGGTCGTGCGCCGACACGAGCAGCCCTGCCTCGGTCTGGGACGAGCAGATGGCCAGGCTTTGGCCGATCAGGGACACCGGCGGTCGCCAACTCCGCGTCTCGTACCGCTTCGCGCGCGCGGCGATGAGCGACGCCCAGGGCTGCCACACGCTCAATCCCAGCATGCGCGCCCGCATCACGGCTCTCCCGACGCGGTCGACACCCCAGCCGTCTGCCGGGCCAGGGCGGCGATGCCGCCGGCTCGGAAGACGAACGACACCTTGCCGGCCTGGCCGTCCACCCGGATGCGCTCGACCAGCGCGCGCAACAGCTGCGCCCGCTCGACAGGAACCAGGGCCGACCAGATCGGCTCGAACTGCCCGAGGGCCACTCGCGCTGCGCCCTTGGGGATGACGGTAGCCTCCGCGTCTGCCAGGAGGGCACGGGCCGCTTCGACCTGCACGCCGGCCTGGAGCAGCCGATTGCCATCCCGTTCCGGGTTCTCCCCCAGCTTGGCCATGAGCGTCTCGGCGTCCCGAAGCCGGCCCCGGAGGCCAGCGACCTCCGACGCCTGCTGCCGAGTTGCTTCGGTGATGACGGTCCCCGCCACTCGCGCGTCGCGGCAGATGGCGGCGATCTCGTCGACCACGAGGCGTTCCAGTTCCATGGCCGGCAGCCTGGGCATGGGGCACGTGTCAGCGCCGTGGCTGCGGGAGTGATCGCAGATGTAGTACTGGTAGAACTTGGGACCGCGCCTGGAATAGCAGTAGGTCATGCCGCACCCGCACGGCGCGCAGGTCAGGAGCCCCCGCAGCAGGGCGTGGTGCTTGTTTCTGGTCTCCGCTCCGCCACTCCGGTGCTGGCGCTGCAACAGGCTCTGGACCGCGTCGAAGGTCGCCTGATCCACGATCGGCGCGTGCTCGCCATGGATGAGGTCGCCACGGTAGCGGATGTTGCCGGTGTAGAGGATGTTGGTCAGCAGCCGTGACAGGGTGCTCTTGCTGAATTCCTTGCCGCCGCGGCGGTGGTTGGTCCCGCTGGTCCAGGCCTTGTTGGTCCACCCGCGCTCGTCCAGTTCCCGGATCACCCCAACCAAGCCCTTCTTCTCCAGGTACAGAGCGAAAATGGCGCGGACCTGTTCGGCCTCAGCCGCGTTCACCGCCAGTTTCCGGGTGATGACGTCGTAGCCGAGGATCGGCACCCCACCGCACCAGCGGCCCTGGCGCTTGGTCGCCGCCACCTTGTCGCGGATGCGCTCGATGGTGTTCTCGCGCTCGAACTGGGCGAAGCAGATCAGGATGTTGAGCATCAGCCGGCCCATAGGCGTGGCCGTGTTGAAGTGCTGGGTGACGCTGACGAATGCAACCTGCTTGGCGTCCAGCTTCTGGAGCAGGCCGACGAAGTCAGTCAGGGAGCGCGACATGCGGTCCAGCTTGTAGACTGCGATCACCTGCACCTTCCCGGCATCCACGTCGGCCATGAGCCTCTGCAGACCGGGCCGGTCGGTGTTTCCGCCCGAGAAGCCGCCGTCGTCGTAGCGCTCCGGGCTGACCACCCAGCCCTCACCGCGTTGGCTGGCGGCGAAGTGCTCGCAGGACTGCCGCTGCGCGTCCAGGCTGTTGAACTCCCGATCGAGACCCTCCTCGGTGCTCTTGCGGCAGTAGATGGCGACCGTCTTCGGCGCCGGCTTGGCGGGGCTGCTCATGCCGCGTCACTCCGCGGCCGGAGGCCGAAGAAGGTGTGGCCGTTCCACTTGGTGCCGGTGATCGCCTTGGCGATGGCGCTCAGGCTGCGGTACACCTGCCCGTCGTAGTCGAAGCCCGCCGTGAGGACGGTCACCACCACCGGCTTCCCCCGCCACTCCCGGCGTAGCAGGGTGCCCGGCGCCAGGCCGGCGTCGCGGATCTGGGGGAGGGCGACCTCCTTGATGCGGGGCCGCTCGGCCAGGGCGTCGACCACCTCCCGCCGCGGGGCGGTGAGGCGGATATCCGCGTCCTTGGCCAGCTCGGCGGCGCGCGCCAGGGCCCGCTCCGACAGGCCTCCCTCGTCGTCGGCCTGGAGCCGCCAGGCGATCCGGCGCACCAGCCAGGTCTTGTGCCGGCTGGCGGTGGGCTCGCCGAACACGGCGAGGTAGCGATCCCGCAGCTGGGCGACGGTCAACGCGGGCAGCCGCGCGACCGCCGCCGTGGTCTCCGGCTTCATGACGCCTTGGCCTCTGCCGGCATCGCGGTCACCTTGGCCGGCCGGGGCTTGAGGCCGAAGAACACCAGGCCGTTGCGGTTGCCGCCGCACAGGGCGGTCGCCGCGGCGCTGAGGCTGCGGTAGACGGTGCCACCCAGCAGGAAGCCGTCGGCCTGCACGGTGACGACGATCTCCTTGCCGTGGAACGTGCGGCGGATCTGGGAGCCGACCGCCGGCATGGCCTGGGTCGCGGCCGAGCCGGTGGGTTCGACCGGGGCCGACTCACTGGTGATGGGCGGGGTCGAGTTGGCCGGCGTGGGCGCCTTGGCCGGCGCGGGGGCGGCGGGCGGCTCGACCGGAGCCGGGGCCGGGGCCACCGGCGCGTTGCTGATGCGCTTGATCATCCAGGGGCGGTTGTTCGACATCGTCGGGATGCCGAGCGTCGTCTGGAACAGGGTGCGGAGCTCCTTGGTGTTGAGGGTGGAGAGTTTGGGGGTCTTGGAGGAAGGCATGGGACACCGTGGGTTGGGGGTTGCCGGCCCGGCGGGCGAGGTGCCGCCGGAGGCCGATGGCGAGGAGGCGCGCAACCTCCGTCACGGTGGCTTCCAGATCCCGAGCCAGCTCATCGGAACAGCTCGGGCTGGTCGCGGCGGAGGCTGGCGAAACGCCCGTCGGCGCACATGACGACATGGTCGGCGAGGGGCACGTCGACGGCGCGGCCGGCGGCGACGATGCGGCGGGTGACGGCGGCATCAGCAGGTGACGGCGACGGGTCGCCGGCCGGATGATTGTGGACGATGATCATCGACGAGGCGCCAGCGCGCAGCGCCGCACGGCAGATCGCCCGCGCGCTGGCTTCCGTCCCGTCCACGTCGCCGCGCGCCACCTCGATCGGGGCACAGATGAGCCGGCAGTGCGGGTCCAGCGGCAGGCACCACAGCCGCTCGTGATCGAGCTGCACCAGCGGGCGCATGACCAGTGCGGCGACTTCCGGCGTGTTCAGCTTCGCCCGCTCTGGCACCTGCGACGCCAGCAGGCGACGGTGCAGGGCGAAGGCCAACTGCAGACGCCGCGCCGCCGGGCGGCGGATGCCCAGCGCGGCCATCAGCTGCGCGTCGGTCATCGTCACTAGGCTGGACAGCCCGGCGTTCCACACCGGAGCAGCCAGCGGCTGAGGCGTCACGCGCGATGAGCCGGACGCGATGTGCGCCAGCAGGTCGCCGTCGGTGTTCAGGTCGGGCATCTCGTTCATCGGCTTCGATCTCCAGCCGCGCGTGTTCGGCGCAGTCGAAGTCGATGTTGTGCGGCTCAGACTGGTCAGCCAGCCTGATGAGATCCGCGTGCTGATGCTGCTGGCTATTCGTGTTCATGGGAGGTCACGGCTTTCAGCGGTGGAACGTCTCTGAGCGCCGGCTCCCAGGTGGCGAGGTCGTGGTCCTGCGGGCGCTTGACCACGCGGCCGGCGAGCAGGTCACCCAGCACCTGGTCGATGAGCCGCAGCCCCATGGGGAAGAGTTCGCGCCGCCACAGCGACGAGGCGGTGTCGTCCGGCCGCACCAGGCAGGACTCCTGCGCCGCGATGGGCCCGCCGTCCACCAGGTCGTCCAGCCAGTAGACCGTGCCGCCGGCGACGCGGTCGTGGTCGCGCACCGTCCAGTGGATGGCGTCCCGACCACGGTGCAGCGGCAGCAGGCTGGGGTGGTAGCTGATGCCGCCGAACCGGGCGGCCCCCAGCATCCCCGGTGGGATGAAGCGCTGGTTGTGGGCGGCGACGATGAGGTCGGTGCCAGCGGGTACAGTCTGGGGCGTCAGCGGCCCGGTGTAGGCCTCCGGCACCACCGACGAAGCGACCAGCGAATCGCCCTCCGGCGCGGCGATGCCCGACAGGGCGTAACCGGAGCGACGGATGATGAGGTCCCGCACCGCGCAGCCGAAGGCGCGCGAGCCGATCAGGAGGACGCGGATGGGGTCAGGGTCGTACACAAACGGTCTCCTTCGGCTGCTCGCCGATGTAGCGGAAGCCCTGCACCGCGCGGAAATGACCGCCGTAACCGGACTTGATCTTGATGGCCGAACCGGAACTCCGCGCTATCGAGGCGCCCGATTTCCCCTTGTGGCCGCCGTGGAGCTGGGCGCTGATCTGGGTCCAGCAAGTCTGCCGGCGTAGGACTGCGCACAGGCCGGGATGGCTGGTGTGGAAGCAGGTCGTCGCCGGGTAGGGCAGGCGCGCGCCGTCGCCGCCGCGGAACTGGTTCTCGCAGATCCAGTTGAGGAAGCGCATGCCAACGCCAGCCCCCTGCCATTCCGGCATGACGACGAGGCGACAGGCGCGCGCCTCGACGGACTTCCCCTTATTCTTGCAACCCACACCCAGGTGCGCGACCGGCTCGCCGTCGACCAAGCCGACGTAGCAGACCGCCGCCGGCATGACCCCGATCTTCAGATAGTGATGCGGTGCAAAGAGCGGCCAGTAACGCCAATTTGTCGTGACGATCTCCAGCTCGATGCGGGGTCGCCGAAGCGACCTCCGGGAGAAGGTCTTGGTGCCGGTGTCGAACACCCAGTCCGGCTCCAGCCATTCCAGGACGTCGTAGTGCGGCGTCAGCAGCACCACCCGCCCGCTGCCGCGCCGCCATGCCTTGGCAAAGGCCAGCGCGCCGATGCGCGCGATCTGCCGATCCACCACGCTGGTGAACTCGTCAACCACCGCTTCAGCCGGCGCCTCCACGACCAGCCGCGCCAGCGTCGCGCGGAACTGCTCACCCATGGAGAGGGCGTGGAAGGGGCGCAGCCAGGCCGGGACATCGCCCAGGCCCACACTGGCCATGGCTCCGGTCACCGCGTCGAAGTCGGCCTCGGCGCCGATCGCGTCGATGATCGGCAGGTCGCTGGGCCAGGCCGGGGCGAAGAATGCCTCGCGCCCGAAGAACTGCCGGCCGATCGAGGTCTTGCCCGAACCCGATGGGCCGACCACCACACCGATCTTCCAGTCGCCGTCGCGCTCGATCTCCAGATCGGCATCGAGATCGAAGTTCGCGCCCGTCTCGGCGTTGAAGAGGCTTTTCACCCGCGCGGCGCGGTAGGTGTTCGCATCCGAGCAGCGGTTGCGGACCTGGACCTTCATACCGCCACCACCCGGCACCGGTGGCCGGCCGCGGTCAGCTCATCGAACACCCGCTTCTGCTGGACCTCGTCGCTGCACTCCACAATCACCCCGTACTTCTCCTGGTACTCGAACCCGTTCTCGGTGGCGCCCACGCTAGTGGGCGCAGCCGGGGCACCGGCCAGGGCGGCGAGGTAGCGGTCCAACTCGGCGGTGTCGAAGCCGGTCACCGCGATGAGGTCGGCCTCCTTGACCTTGGCCAATTCGGCGGCGAGCAGGTCCTCGTCCCAGGTCGCCTCGTCGTGGGTGCGGTTGTCGGCCAGGCGGTAGGCCCGGACCTGGTCGGCAGTCAGGGTGTCGGCGACGTGGACCGGCACCTCGGTGAGGCCCAGCTTCTGGGCCGCGGCCAGGCGGGTGTGGCCGACGATCAGCACCCCGTCCGCGTCCACCACCAGGGGCTGTCGCCAGCCGAAGGCCTGGAGCGAGGAGGCGACCTTGTCGATGGCCGCCGGGGAGATCGTCCGCGGGTTGGCGTCGTAGGGGCGGACGCGCTCGATCGGCCAGGTGGCGACGGTGAGGGGCGGTGCGGCTGCTGGTGCGGTCGGCATGAATACGTCCTTGTGGCTGATGGGAACCGGGCGGCGTGACGCCACGTCCCTCTCAGTGTTATATTTGCGCCTCCGGGCCATCTCATCCCCACCTGTTGACCTCGATGCAGCAGGAACGGTCTTCACCAGCACATCACGCCATGCCGTTCATGGTCAGACGCTTGGCCACGGTGGACGCCAAGGATTCGCGTGGTGTTCGCCGTAAGCCCTTGTCGCTCAAAAGACCGTACGTGCACGGCGCTGTGCACGTACTCAACGCCTCAGGCGTAGGTTGGCGCCATCAACCGAGGGCTCCCATGCACACCACCGACCTGCTCGACTGCGCCTCCCCGGATATCCTGGCGCGCTTCGCCGACCCCGACCTCCACCGCCTGTTCGCACCGCACCGTGAGGCCCTGACCAGCCATGGCTTCACCTGGCCGACACACGGCCCGGTCGATCGGGTCGCCCTCGGACGGGTTCTGCTCAGGTGCGGCGAACAGCTTCCTGCAGCCCTGATCGATGGCTTGGCGACGGTCATTGCTCTGGGCACGCCAGACCGGTTGCAGCACCTGGCTGCGGTTGCGCGTACCTGCGGCATCACCACTGAGGATCCCAACCTGGATGCCCTCGGGCTGGCGGTGCTCCTGTGGTGCGAACGGCCCAAAGCCTTGGCCGCATTCGAGGCGGAGCAGGCCCTCCCACAGGTGCGCAAGTTCGTGTGCTGGCGGCTCCCCCACGCGCCGCCTGCCCTGCATCCGGACCACCCCGGCATAGCGGCCTTCGCCCAATCGGTCGATGCATGGTTAGTTGAGCACCACCATGGCACCGGCAGCGCCTGCACCGCCCTGATTCGTGAAGGCGCCCTGTGGCTCAGCATCCGTCACGGCGCCACCTTGCAGCGCATCGCCATCCACCGCGACGGGCAGGTTGATTCCCTGGTCATCCGACCGGCGGTGCACGACATCGTCCGCATCGATGCCGCCAGCGGCATGGTGGCGGTCCACGTCCATGGTGATCGGGTTCATCTCACCGACTGCTACCAGGCGGCCCTGGGCACCTTGCTCACCGGGTCGGCCGACGGCATCACCTCGACCCCGCTCTACAGCTTGCGGCCGTTGGCGCGCGGTGCGGCAGCGCTGTCCTGCGCCGACATCCCCGAACTGGCTCGCGTCACGGCGGTCGAACTCACGCTGCTGGATGTCCCCCGACGGGGTGCCCGGTTGATGCTCCGCAGCGATAACGCTCTTGCCGATCTCAGCGCCTTGGGGGTCAACCTGGGCGCCGCCCGAGCTGTTCAGACCCGCTTCCGGCTGCATTGGCGGGATGGGCGCTCCCGCCTGGTGACCGTGGCGCCACCGCGCACCTGCCAGTTGCCCCACGACGCTGATGGCCGGGTGATCGCCGCCTGGCTGGCGGCCCGTGGTTTCCTGCTCACCGATACGGAGTCCGCCCATGTCTGCGCTGCCGTTGCCTAAGTTCTGGACCACCCTCGGTTCTTATGCCGGGTCCGCTGCCGATGTGCGCACCTGGCAACGTGGCGTCGGTGCTGAGTTCGCCGCCATCTGGCCTTTCTTGGTTCCGGATGGGCGCCTGGAGGAGGTCGAGCGCGAGGACGCGCATGGCGCCTGGTGGACCTACCGCGTCGTCATCCACGGCCCCCGCGCCATTATCGGCATCTGCGACGAGACCGGCGAACGCATCGCGCTCACCCCGGACGATATCGTCGCCTGGTCGGTTGATCTCCGGCAGGTGGCTGCCGCCCTCATCGACGGCCTGGGACTGGAGCCTGGTCTCCGGTCCGTGGATGGCGGTTGGCACCTCGGCCGGCTCGCGGTCACCCCCGAGCACCACGTCCCGGTGTTCCTGCTGCTGGCACCGCATCCACCAATGCAGGTGCAGGCGCTCCATGCGGCCTTGGCCGAAGGCGATGGGCCGGCGCTGCTGCTGACCACCCATGCCGGCGCAACGCCGCCTGTAGCCGTCCGCGACGCCCAGCGCCACCGCGCCGAGGTGATCCCACTCGCTGAACGCAGCGGTTTGGCCGGCAGCCGTGTCGTCATCCTCGGCGGTGCTGAGCGTGTGGTCGGGGATCTCCGGCTGCGCTGCGGCTGGCAGGAACCCGCATCACCTCCCTACCGCTGGGTCCGTCAGGGATCAACGTGGTCAATCACCTGGGACGGCAGCACCGTCTCCATCCCCGATCAGCGCGGATTGGGCATCCTGGCCGAGGTGTTGGCGCATCCGGAGGAAGCCTTCGCAGCGGTCGAACTCGGCGCTGCCCAGGCCGGGATCACCAGTGAAGCCCTCCGCGGTGGACGCGTGGATGTCATCTCACCGGAGGCCAGGCGCACCCTCTACCAGGAGGTCACCCGACTGCAGGAGCGGCTCAAGGCCGCGCAGCGCACGGGTGACGACGCATTGGCGGATCGCACCGAAACCGAGATCGAACAGCTGCTGGCGGAGATCGAGCGCACCACGGCACGGGGCGGTGAGATCCGGTCGACGTCGGATGCCGACCGGGCCCGACAGCGGATCCGGCGGCAAATCGAACGCGCCATCAGTACCATAGCCCAGTCGCTGGAGCCACTCGCTGACCACCTGCGCGCTAGCGTGCAAACGGGGTTGCGGATCCGATATAGCCCAGCACGACACATCTCCTGGGAACTGGTCTAGCACCGTGACCCGCTGACCACATCCCGCAACTACGACGACCACCGAGGTGCCCATATGCCCACACTTCCCCATCCCATCTACGCCGCACCGGGAGAGGCCGCCATTCCTGGATGCTACAATCTGCTGGCCGTCGATGCCCTGATTCGTTCGCTGTCGCGTCAGACGAGAAGCGAACATGGTGCGGGTGAATCGAGTGGGATCTGGCACATGGTGATCGGGTTGAGCATGGTGCTGGGATCAATCCTCCCACTTGGGTTCAGCCTACGGGAGTCAATGCCACTGTGGGCTTCTGCAGCGCTGTTGGTTCTGAGCATGGCCATGGCTGTCACTGGGCTATCGATCATACTCGTAAAAATGTACGACGATATGCAGCCTGGACTACGGCGTCTGTTCTCGATCCATGTGCAGGTGACGCGGGGGCATCGTCGCGACCGCGATGCGGCAGTCGATGTGGCCCGCAGCTTCGAGGAGGGAGACATCCTGGCGGCCCATACGCGCGTGGAGGGGTGGGTGAAATCCTACGAGGCGCGACTGCCTGCGGTGGTTGCCATGACGCGACCATTGCAACTGCTGGCTGCCATCGGGGTGAGCTTCGTCGTGCTCGGGAAAGACGTGGCGATCAAGCAGGGTGTCAACGAGTGGGCAGCATTTGGGTGCTTTGGCGCGTGGATCGTGGTGACGCTGTTCAGCATGCTGACCGCGCGAGAGCGATCGCACACGTATTGGATGCTGATGATTCTGAAGCTAGCGCAGCGGATCCGGCCGTGATCGATCTCCTGCAATACCCTGGCGTCGTGCTGGGTTTCATCGGCGCCGTACTCGTCAGCGGCTCCAGCGCCCGATCGCGCCGCTGGGGCTTCGGGCTGTGGATCGGCAGCAACGCCTGCCTGATCACCTGGTCGGTGGCCGCTGGAGCGTGGGGCCTCTTGGCCATGTATGCGGTCTACAGCGTTACGTCCGTGATCGGCTGGCGGAACAACGCCGAGCGTACGCCGTCCGCTATGTGCTCGGGTTGAGCACGCCGAACGGCACATGCACAGACGGCCCCGCCAGCCGAGCGCGATCGGCGTTCGCCCGGCGGTCATCGAAGAATATGTGCGGTTTGAACTGCGCGAGCACCGGATCCTTCGGGCTGTCGCCGAGGAAGAATGCCTCGTCAACCATGATCCCCCACGAACGGAGCGTGGTAACGACCCGGCGGTCAGCGGGCCAGCTGCGCGCCGTGACGATGGCCGTGCGTAACCCTGGTCCGGCCTGGTTGCCTGCGAGACGGTGCTGGATGGCCGCCAACGCGTGGAGGAGGCGGGCCAGAGGGCCTGGCGCTGCTGGGCACGCGGCCTGGGCTGCTTCATGGTCGTAGAAGGCCTGGAGCCCCTGCTCCTTGTAGATCCGCTCGCTGGCATCGTCAGCAACAACGCCGTCGAAGTCGAAGGCCACCCGCAACTCATCGCCTGCATCATCTGCGCAGGCGCTGCCGAGAATCTCGCCAGCGGCTGACCCGGCCTGGATAGCTGCCAGGACATCGTCGCGATTCCGCGTCAGGAACAGATGGGTGCCGAAGGCCTGGAGGTAGGGCCATGGCGGTCGACCGCCGGTGAACGCCATGCGTCCGAGTGGCAGACGGTGATGTTCGCAGGACAGGCGTACCCGCATGCCCGTGTCGGGATCGTTGTGGGAGATGAGCGCAACCTCGACCACGGGGCGATCACGCCCAGCATTGAGGGCCAAGAGTCGACGGATGAACGGAAACGCAGCGCCGGGCGCGAGCGGTTGCGCTTCGTGTTCGCGTTGGAAGGCACGGTAGGCGGCCGTTCCAGCAGAGCGGAATACGGCGTCGGCCTCATCGAGATCGAAGAGCGCGGAGGAGGCGATCGCCACCACCAGGTCGGGGCCAGTGCTGAGGGTGCTGGTCATCGTTGTGGCTGCCTGCGCTGCATGCGTGCATCGACACTATGCCGCGCCCGGGCACCAAGGTGCAATGCGGCGTACACCAAGTGACCGAGGCCGTGACGCCTGGCGTCACGATGTGACGCGCGGTGTCACGCCGGATTGGCGGAAGGAACACCGCCATGGCTGCCAACGCCACCACCCCCACCAACCCCATTACCCCCCCGCCCCAGATCGACGAGTACGTTGATCGGCTCATCACCACCACCGTCGCCAAGCTCGTCCGCACCGGCAGCGTCCAGCGCTGCGATCGCGAGGATTGGGAGCAGGATCTGCGCCTCGCCGTCCTCCAGAGCATCCCGGGATTCAATGCCGCCCGGGCCTGCTGGCACACCTACGCCAACGGCGTGGTCCACCGCAGCGTGCAACTGCGCCTGCGCACGCGCCTGGCCCCGTGCCGGGATCCCCGCCAGTGCCACTCCCTCGACCACCTGCGCGAGCAGGGCGAAGTGCCGACCGCGCCCGATCGGCACACCGAGGAGGAGATTACGGCGATCGATCGGGTCGATGCTGTTCGCACCGCCCTGGAGCGCATGGCTCCGGACGAGCGCGCCGTAGCCACCGCTCTGATGCAGATGGGCGCCCAGGCCGCGCGGGATCATCTCGGCTGGCCCTGGCGCCGCTTCGATGCGGCAAAGGCGGGCGTGGAACGAGTCCTCGTCCGCCTGGGGTTTGGTGATGACCAAACTGCCCGGGATCAGTTGGGCTGAACACGCAAATATAACACGTAGGGAGTTGCCCCCATCCCGCTGACCAGGAACGGCCATGACCACCACCGAACTGACCTTCACCGTCACCAGATCCTTCGCCGCCTCCTCGCCAGCGGGCATGTCCCGCCGTGTCGGCCGATTCGTCGAACGGCTCGAAGCCTTGGGCTGCGACGTGTACCTGGAAACCGACACGCCGTGCCAGCCCGGAACCACGTCCGCAGCCGACCTTGACGACGCCGTGGCGTCCGCGTTCGCCGATGACTGACACCCACCCACCTGCCATCTGAAAGCTACCATGATCGCTCTCGCAACCCCGCGCTCCGCCGGCGCCACCTTCACCGAGCCACTCATCCATGAGGCCGAGTCCGTCTACGCTGCTGCCCGAGCGACACATCTCTCTAGCCACGCGCTCACCGAGTTCCGCAAGAACCCGCTGCTCTACCGCAAAAAGCAACTCGGTCTGATCCACGAGGAGGAGCGCGCTGCGTTCATCGTCGGCCGTGCCGCCCACTGCCGCACCCTGGAAGGTGCTGATGAGTTCCGCCGGCGCTTCGCCATCGGCGGGCCGATCAATCCGAAGACCAATCGGCCCTTCGGACCTGACACGAAGGCCTTCGCGGAGTGGGCGGCGACGATCGGCAAGCCGGCGATCAGCCAGGACACCGCCGACCTCTGCGAGCAGTTGGCCGAGGCGGTGAGTAACCATGCCGAAGCCGCTGCGCTGCTCGGCGAGGGCCAGGCCGAGGGTGTGGTGCGCGCCGAATACGGCGGCCTCGCTAGCCAGATCCGCATCGACTGGACCCACCCGGAGCGCGGCATCGTCGACCTCAAGACGATCGATGACCTCGACTGGTTCGAAGCGCAGGCGCGTTCCTTCGCCTACGCGCACCAGTTGTCGTTCTACCGAGCGATCCTCGCCGCCGTCGCCGGCCGCAAGGCCGAGGTGCAGGTGATCGCGGTCGAGAAGAAGGAGCCCTTCCGCGTCGGCGTCTGGCGCTTCTCCGACCAGATCCTCGACGCCGCGGCGCGCGAGAACCTCGCGGCGATCGAACGGCTGAAGATCTGCCGCGCCCAGGACCGCTGGCCGACCGGCTACGAGGCGGTCCGCAGCTTCGACTACCTCGGCTAACCCATTCAAACCATCAGGAATACCACCATGTCCGCACTCGCCTCCATCCTCACCGGCGCCAAGCCCGGTCCCCGTCGCATGCTCGTCTACGGCACCGCCGGCATCGGCAAGTCGACCTTCGCCACCTGCGCGCCCTCGCCCATCGTTATCCAGACCGAGGACGGCCTCAACGAGATCGACTGCCACAAGTTCCCGGTCGCCACCTCGCTCGCCGAGGTGATGGCCAGCCTCGGGGCCCTCTACAATGAGGATCACCCGTACCGCACGGTGGTGATCGACAGCATGGACTGGCTGGAGCGCCTGATCTGGGCCAAGGTCTGCGCCGACCGCCAGGCCGCCACGATCGAGGACATCGGCTACGGCAAGGGCTACACCTTCGCCATCCAGCACTGGCGCGACGTGCTCGATGGGCTCACCGCGCTGCGCGAGCGCCGCGGCATGACCGTGGTGCTGATCGCCCACGCGCGCATCGAGCGCTTCGAGAATCCCGAGACCGAGGCCTACGACCGCTACGTCCCGCGCCTGCACAAGACGGCGTCGGCGCTGGTGTCGGAATGGTGCGACGAGGTGCTGTTCGCCACCTACCGCGTCTTCACCAAGGCCACCGAAGAGGGCTTCAACCAGAAGCGCGTCCAGGGTCTGGGCTCCGGCGAACGCGTGCTGCGCGCCACCGAGCGGCCGAGCCACCTGGCCAAGAACCGCCTGAATCTGCCCGACGAACTGCCGCTCGCGTGGTCGGAGTTCGCCAAGCACCTGACCGCCAGCAACGCCGTCACCGCTGCCTCCGTCACCGTCCCCACCAACCGCTGAACCCAGCAAGGAATCATCCCATGGCCACTCTCAACTTCGACGCCACCCAGGTCGAGCCCAGCACCGGGCGCGATCCCATCCCCGCCGGAAAGTACGTCGCTGCCATCACCGCCAGCGAGATGAAGCCGACCAAGAACGGCACCGGCGCCTACCTGGAACTGGAGTACCATGTGCTCGATGGCGAGCACAAGGGCCGCAAGCTGTGGTCCCGCCACACCCTGCAGCACCCCAGCGCGCAGACGGTGCAGATCGCGCGTGGCGACCTGTCCGCCATCTGCCGCGCCATCGGGATCATGACCCCGAAGGACTCGGCCGAGCTGCATAACTTCCCGCTGACCGTCATCGTCAAGGTGAAGAAGCGCGAGGACAATGGCGAACTGACCAACGAAATCAGTGGATGGGCCCGGAAGGATGCCGCTGCCGGCGTCCCGCAGCAGGCCGGTCCGGGCACCGCCTCGCCGGCCACCCCGCCCTGGCTGCGGAAGGCGTAGGCGCATGCGCCTCACCGTCGGCATCGATCCCGGTCTGCGGGGTGGCGTGGCGGCGCTCGATCCCGCCGGCGCCGTCGTGAGCCTCTGGCCCATGCCAGTGGCCGGCGGGGAGGTGCATGCCGCTGGACTAGCGGACCTGCTCCGCTCCCTGCGCTGCCTCGACAGCCACCAGGACATCGGACGGGTCTGTCTCGAGAAGGTCGGCGCCATGCCCAAGCAGGGCGTGTCGTCCACCTTCCGCTTCGGCACCGGCTGGGGCATGGTGCGTGGCGTCTGCGCGGCGCTCGGCATGCCAGTGGTGCTGGTCATGCCCACGCAGTGGAAGAAGCAGGTCCTGCTCGGCCTGCCGCACGACAAGGATGGCGCGGTGCAGTTCTGCGCCTCGCGCTGGCCGCAGACCGATCTGGTGCTTTCTGGCTGCCGCGTTCCGCATGACGGTTTGGCGGACGCGCTGTGCCTGGCGGAGTACGAGAGGGCGCGCGCGTGATGGAGCTGCGTCCGTACCAGGAAGCGGCGGTCGCGGCGGTGTACCAGCATCTCGCCGAGCGTGACGACAACCCCTGTGTGGTCATCCCGACCGGCGGTGGAAAGGGCGTCATCGTCGGCCGGTTGTGCGCCGATGTCGTGCAGCGCTGGAACGGGCGCATTCTGGTGCTGACGCATGTGAAGGAACTGGTCGACCAGAACGCGACCCAGGCCGGGCGCTTCCTGACGCACCTGCTGGTTGGGGTGAACTCGGCCGGGCTCAAGCGCCGCGACCTGGACCACCCGGTCATCGTCGCCGGCATTCAGTCGGTCTACCAGAAGGCCTGCGACCTGGGGCGGTTCGACATCGTCTTGATCGATGAGGCCCACCTCATCCCGCCGGACGGCGAGGGCATGTACCGGACCTTCCTGCGCGACGCGCGGGTGGTGAACCCACGCCTCCGGGTGATCGGTCTGACGGCCACGCCGTTCCGCTTGAAGGACGGCTCAATCTGCGCTCCTGACCACATCCTCAACCACGTCTGCTACGAGGTCGGGGTGAAGGAACTGATTCGCGACGGCTTCCTGTCGCCGCTGGTCAGCAAGGCGGGCAAAGCCAAGGCCGACACGACCCGGCTGCATGTGCGCGGCGGCGAGTTCATCCCCGACGAGGTCGAGCACCTCATGGACGATGACGGCCTCGTGCGCGCAGCGTGCGCCGAGATCGCCGATCAGACTCGCAACCGCAAGGCCTGTCTCGTCTTCGCTGCTGGTGTGCAGCATGCCGAGCACGTCGCTGCCACCTTGGCATCGGCGGTTGGCGCCGAGGTCGCCTGCATTTTCGGCCACACGCCGGACGGCGAGCGCGACCGTCTGGTGGCGCGGTTCAAGCAGGGAGCGCTGCGCTACCTGGTCAACGTCGGCGTGCTGACCACCGGGTTCGATGCACCCCAGGTGGACTGCGTCGCCCTCCTACGACCAACCATGTCGCCTGGCCTCTACTACCAGATGGTCGGTCGCGGCTTCCGCCTCGCGCCGGGCAAGGACGACTGCCTGGTCCTCGATTTCGGCGGCAATGTTCTGCGGCACGGACCCGTCGATGCGCTCGCGGTCACAGATCCCAATGAACGGGACGGAGGCGCGGCGCCGGCGAAGGAATGCCCGCAATGCCAGGCGGTCATTGCAGCTGGCTTCGCCGCTTGCCCGCAATGTGTTTTCTTGTTCCCGCCCCCTGAGCGGGAGAAGCACGAGCGCGAGGCATCCTCAGCTGGCGTTCTCTCGGGCCAGGTGACCACCACCGCGTACGCCGTCCGCGACATCCTCTATGCCGTCCACCTGAAGCGCGGCGCGCCACCAGAGGCGCCCAAGTCGTTACGGGTCGAGTACGAGGTCGGGCTGAACCAGTTCCACAAGGAGTGGATCTGCTTCGAGCATGTGGGCTTCGCGCGCGGCAAGGCCGAGGCGTGGTGGCGCGCACGGAGCCATTTGCCTGTGCCATCGACCGCAGCAGAAGCGTGCCGCCTCGCCTGTTCCGGCGCGCTAGCGCCTGCAACCAGCATCACCGTACGCACTGTGTCCGGCGAGGACTTCGAGCGAATCACCGACTACCGCTTGGACCTCTTGCCGGCGCGAGAGCTAGGAGAAGACGGTGATGTTTTCGTCAGCCCTGCGAGCTCCATGATCGGCGGAAACTCCGACGAGGTGCCCTTTTGAAACATCTGCAGGACCTGCTGCAGAGCTGGGCTCATGGGAGTTTCGGCTGCTGCTTTCCACTCGGGGCACAACTGTGGGCGATCCCAGTTGCTTGGGTGGAACAGCATCATCCGCGCCATGAATTGAGCGCGGTGCTCGCGCGTCGCAAAGGCGTAGTGCAGGAAGGTGAATATCTTGTTCGCTACCTCGCGATTGAAGGCGCGCATCTCGTCGTCGGAGATCTTGCCGGCGGCATGATAGTCCTCCACGACGGTATTGCGCACGCAGTTCGCAGCCATGAGCAGTGCGATATTCCGCCAGCCTTCGTCGGTCATGTCGGGCATGGCCGGGAGCATCGTTGCCAGTGATGAGCGAATCAACCTCGAGTTCACCACCAGAGACCACACGTCCGGAGATCCCATGCACATCGCCATTTCTCTCGCCGCTCCCGCCCCGCGCCGGGGGCGCCTCACCTGCCCGGTCTGCGGTGACGCCCACGTCACGCCGACCGCGCTGGCCAGCACGTCGCTGCTGGGCCAGCGCGGCGAGGTGCGGGTGGACCAGGACGGCCTGCACCTGGATCCGGCGGTGCCGTCGGCCGAGGCCGGCTCGGCTATCGCCATCACCTTCCGCTGCGGTGCTGGTCACCTGTTCGGGCTGCGCCTACGCACGATCTACGAGAGCACGACCGCCGAGATGATCGCCCTGCCCTTCGCCATCGCCGCCGAGGAAGCGGAGCGCAACTGATGTCCGACGGCATCCGCATCGATGCCGCCGTCCCCGCCTCGTACCAGTCTGCCGGCCTCTGCGTGCTGCCCGCCCGGCTGCCCGCCAAGAGGCCGGCGATCGGAGCGTGGAAGGACTACCAGGCGCGGTTGCCGACCGCCGCCGAGGTGTCGTCGTGGTTCGCCAACGCGCACCACGCCTGCTGCCTCATCTGCGGCGCCGTGTCCGGAAACCTGGAACTGGTCGACTTCGACTGCGCTGGCGAGTCCTTCAACGCCTGGTCCCAGCTGGTCATGGCCGAGGCGCCAGGCCTCCTGGATCGCCTGGTGGTTGAAAGCAGCCCGTCGGGCGGTTGGCATGTGGTCTACCGCTCCGCCGAGCCGGTCTGCGGCTCGGTAAAGCTGGCCAGCCGTCGTGAGGATCTCGACGGGCCAGCCGAGGTGCAGCGCTTCGGCAAGGGCTACAAGCCGCGGAAGGACCGCGACGGGCGCTGGCACATCGTCCTGACGATGATCGAGACGCGCGGTGAGGGCGGGCTGTTCCTGTGCGCGCCGTCGCCCGGCTACCAGCTGATGCAGCGCGCCTTCACCGCCCTGCCGGTGCTCACGCCCGCCGAGCGTGACGTCCTGCTGCGCTGCGCCTGGGCTCTGAACCAACTGCTCCCGGAAGCGCAGGATCCGCAGCCGGCATCCAGCGTCGGCCTGCGCCCCGGTGATGACTTCAATGCGCGCCACGAGATGCCGGCGCTGCTCTCGCACCACGGCTGGTCGCTGTTCCGCGACGGCGAGAACCAGCACTGGAGCCGTCCGGGCAAGAGCACGGGCACCTCAGCAACGCTCAAGGGCGGCGTCTTCTACGTCTTCTCCTCCAACGCCGATCCCTTCGAGCCCAACCGCGCCTACAGCCCCTTCGCGGTGTACGCCCTGCTGGAGCACGCCGGCGATTACGCCGCGGCGGCCAAGGAACTGCGCCGGCTGGGCTACGGCGACCAGACGCCGCCGGCAGAGGCGGCTGAACCGGAAACCGACCCCGATCCTGCGGTCGGTGATCCGGGCCCGGTGCCTGTCGACCTGTTGCGCATCCCCGGCTTCATTGGCCAGGTCATGGACTATTGCCTGGCCACCGCGCCCTACCCCGAGCCGACGCTCGCCTTCTGCGGGGCGGCGACGCTGCTAGCCACGCTCATCGGCCGCAAGGTGCGCGACGTTGGCGACAACCGCTCGAACCTCTACCTCCTGGGCCTGGCCAACTCTGGCGCCGGCAAGGATCACCCGCGCAAGGTGAACCAGCGCATCCTGCATGCCGTCGGCCTGGCCTCGCAGCTGGGCGACAGCTTCGCCTCCGCCGAGGGCATCGAGGACCGGATGCTGGTGTCCCCGACCATGCTGTTCCAGACCGACGAGATCGACGGCATGCTCCAGTCGATCAACAAGTCCCGCGACGCG